>JALUXV010000586.1 GCA_027013165.1 Alteromonadaceae bacterium | reverse complement strand
GAAGAAACCTCGTATTGTTGGCTGTGATACTTCAAGAAGTGCTCAGCAAGAGGGACTATTTCGTCTTTTCTCTCTCTAAGCGATGGCACAGTAAGCTCAATGGGGTTAATGCGAAAATACAGATCACTTCGAAATTCGCCGTGACTAATTAGTGCTTCAAAGTCGGCATTAGACGCACAGATAATACGACAATTTGCCCGCTTTGTTGCGTTGTCACCCACGCGCTCAAATTCATTCGACTCTAATACTCGCAATAGTTTTGCTTGTAGTGCTAGCGGCAAACTGCCAATTTCATCCAAAAATAAGGTACCGTTTTCGGCCGCCTCAAAACGCCCTACACGATCATCTTTTGCGTCTGTAAACGCCCCTTTTCGATGACCAAACAACTCACTCTCGAATAAACTCTCTGGTATAGCTGCAACATTCACACTTACAAAGGCACCAGAAACACCTGATTGGTTATGGATGTACTCCGCAATACTGGTTTTTCCAGTACCGTTCTCTCCACGTAAAAGCACCGCCGCATTTGTTTTTGCAATACGATCAATTTTACTTCGCAACCTAATCATAGCGTCGCCATGCCATTGCAGCTTGTTGCTAGTTTCGTTTGATTTATTTGAGGAAGACTCAGATATGGTTTCAGATTTGTTGTCAGGTGTTGCTAGCGCTCGCAACGCTAACTGTTTTCGAACCAGAGCCAACACCCCTTGGTTGTCCCATGGCTTTGCAAAAAAATCGGCCGCTCCCGTTTGCATTGCCCTTACCACAAGATCCACCGTTGACCACGCTGTCATTGCTACGATAGGTATAAATAGTTTGCCAGCATGCGAATGGGCCTTGATAAAGGCTAAGCCTTCTTCGCCCGAGGTGGTATCAAGCTGATAGTTCATGTCTAACAATATTAAATCGATGGAAACCTCTGCAAGCCGTTGTCTGGCCTCTTGCAAAGAGCTTGCTTCTTGGACCTTGTAACCGTGATTGGACAACAAGAAATTCAAGCTCAATCTAACGTCAGATTTGTCATCAACAATGAGTATGGTGTGGGTGGTCATTTATATGTATTTACCTCATGGAGCGTTGGCGGCACTGCCGCCTAACACTTGAACGTCACAACTACTCGTTACGTAGTGCTTTTATTGGATTAGCCATTACCGCCGCGCGAATTGGCCAATAACAAGCCAACAAAGCAATGCCAATCATAATAGGCAATGCGAGTAAAAATGCGCCCCATTCTGCCTTAACCTGATACTGCCACAAGTGCTCACCCAGAATATTACCCATTAGCGCCACTACAACGCCACAGGCTAACCCAAATACTATCGGTGTAAAGCTTTGTTTCATAACCAGCGCTATTACCGTGTGTGTATGTGCCCCCAAAGATAGCCTAATACCCAACTCATAACGTCGCATTTGCACAGAGTAACTCAATACGCCGTATATTCCCGCTGCGGCGAGTGCTAAAGCAAGAATAACAAGGGAAAGAGTTAATGCACCAGTCAGCTTGGCATTGCGTAAACGGAAACGAAGATCTGTGGCAAAGGTGTCATTAAATGCCACACTAAAGTTTGGATTAATTGCTTTAATTGTGGCTAGCAATTTATCTTCGTCTAGCGCACCTTTGGTTCTGAACGTAAACCCCATTCTGGCGCCAGAAAACGGTAAATAATATCGCTCTTCGGCATAACCGTCTGACGTACTGGGTACATAGATATCATTTACGACCCCAACTACAGACAACGGCTCATTTTGTATGGCATGCAAGGTTTCACCAATGGGACTTTTATCACCATAAAGTCGCCTAGCCAGTGACTGACTAATCACAACCTCTTGAGGCAGTGCATCACCGTCTAAAATGGGAGTAAAACTTCTTCCCTCGATGATCCTTTGCCCTAGTACTGAGAATAGGTCCTCATCAAACATCCCCACACTAACAATTCCTAACATCTCGTTGTTAGCATCGTACAAATAGTTTTCCCACCCCATCACTAAAGGAGTAGTAAAACTGCGTGCCACTGACTCGATTTCAGGTAAGGCTAACAAAGCAGCTTTCATTTGCAGTGAGTAATCGGGTAAACCTTCTTCCACATTGCCTGTATCAACACGCATATAACTGAGGTTTTCACTGTCAAAACCTAGAGGTTGGGTCAGCTTTTTATACACGGGGTGAAGAAGTTCCGACGCCCCCATTAAGAGTACCGTAGCAAAACAAACTTGTGTTGCAATTAGCAGGTTTCTGGTACGGGTTGATATTTGTGCGCCCGTGCCTTTACCACTGGCTTGCAAATCTGTGACTAAGCTATCACTGTTTATTTTGCGTATAGAAATGAACGACAAAACAGCGGCAATAGCTAAGCTTATTAGCGCACTAACGACTAACGTGAAGCCATCTAATGACAAGTTTTGCATACGTGGAAAAGTAAATTGAAGGTCGTTTTGAAGCCATACCAAAAGCCATGCAGCAATTATCATAGCCATCGCCCAAGACGCGCCTATCAGCCATAAAGCCTCACTGAACACATTGACAAAGAGATGACGTGGTTTCGCGCCCAAGGCGGCTTGAATCGCCATGGTTCTTTGCTTTTGCGCTGCCCGAGAGAAAAACAAATTAGAAAGATTGCTCACCGCAATAAGCAACAAGGTAACAACACCTGCTAGAAGTAAATTCGCAAGTTCTGCACTGTCACCAATAATTTTTGTTTTTAACGGTACAAAGCGCCCACCTATACCCGTGTCTGGCGCAGCGCCTTGGCTTTGATATAAGGTATTTATTTGCTGGCCTAAGCTTGCACTCGCTTGTTCTAGTGTGACACCAGGCTTAAGGCGAGCCAAACCATTCACTCCACCAGTAATAGCATCCCAATGGCTAGTTGTTGACACTTCTCCGGGAAAACTTACCCAACCACCAATTTCGGCTGAACCAAATACTTCAGGTGGTGCAAATCCCTCTTCAATAACTCCCACCACTTCGTAATTGTCGTTGTCATATCTTATTGCTCGGCCAACTACTGAAGGATCGCCGGCAAAGTGTTTTTGCCAAGTGTTGTAGCTCAGTACAATCACCCGCTTTTGGTCGTTAACGCCTTCGTCATCGTTGAAACTTCGACCCAGTGCCATCGGAACATCGAGTAGCGAAAAGTATTCTGGGGTTACCTGTAGCGCGTCTATATACGGACTCGAGGTAATATCTTGCAAGCGCCCGCCAGTTGACTGCATCAAGGCCATGGTGTCTATAAAACTATCATCCTGATAAATATGAAACTGAGCAGATAGTATCTGAAAACCGTATTGGGTCATTTCGCCAATAGTTTCACTCTGATCGGTGACGATAAGAGAATCAGCATCTGGATAGGGTAGCGGCTTAGAAAGCACCAAGTAGTTGATATTCACCACCACGGCTAACGCCGCCAACGTAAGGCCCATAGTGGTAATAACCAATGAACTATAGGTACCGAGTTTAAGTAAGCTGGTAAACGCGTTTTTAAGTTCATAAATAAAGTAGCGAATGCTGGCGATCATACGGCTAGCTCCATATGAAGTGACTCATTCATCACGCCGTCGAGTAAATGCAACTGTGTACTGGCCATATCTGCATATCTGGGGTCGTGGGTTACCATGCAAATAGTAGTGCCATCGTCATTGAGCGACTGCAAAAGTTTCATCACGAGATCGCCATTCTTTGAATCTAGGTTTCCAGTAGGCTCATCAACCAATAAAATGTCGGGGCTATTTACCAATGCTCTTGCTATGGCAATACGCTGCTGCTGGCCACCTGAGAGTTGATTAGGTTTATGCTGTGTTCGATGAGACATATCTACTTTTGCAAGACTGCTCTTAACGCGTTCCTCAACTTCTGCATTGGTAAGTGCTTCTTGACGATAACGCAAAGGCAACGCGATATTGTCATATACACTCAGTTCATCAATAAGGTTAAATGACTGAAAAACAAAACCAATATGCTTATTGCGAATGCTAGCTCGTTGATTCACGGTAAGGTCGCTTACATCGTGACCACCGATAACGTACTGACCAGAGGTAGGTGCGTCTAGCAACCCCAATATAGTCAACAATGTTGACTTTCCGCATCCCGAAGGCCCAGAAATAGAAACGTACTCACCATCAAATATTTCCAGATTAATCCCTTGAAGCGCATGGGTCTCCATTTCATTGGTCACAAATTTTTTAGTGATGTTAGTAAGTTTAACTTTGCTCGTTCTGCTCATAATTATTCCTTAGTAGAAGTCGGTTCAACGGGCACTACTGTCTAATAGCGATTGTGTTGTGTTCTTCCCATTGCGACATGTCCGACAAAATAAAGCGTTGATTAACAGAAGCACCAGAAGTAATCTGAATACTATCTTTAGTTTCTATGCCAAATTGAAGTGTTGTTGCGTGGGCTAAATTACTGTCGTTATCAACACGAAAAAGGGTATGGGTACTGTCATTGGCCACATTGAGTGGCTTTTGAATGTAGAGTGCATTTTCAAGGGTTTGCGTATAAATAGTGCCAGCAATATTGAGTTCTGGTCGCGCGTTGTCGGTAAGCTCGCTGATAAGTGTAACTTCAACTTGAACTGTGCCATTGTTTACCACCGGCTCAACGCGAGCTACTTGGCCGCTAATCGCACCATTTCTAGTATCAATTTCAACCCGCTGCCCCACATCCACATATTGCATGCTCGATTGTGGGATATCCAATAACGCATATAGCGTATCCATACTACCCACCAAGGCAAGCTGTTGACCGGGCACAACACTTTGGCCTAACTCAATTGACAAAGACTGTAAAACACCAGCAATGCCAGCGCGAACTATTAGTCGTGACTCGGTTTCCTCGACTAAATCAAGGGCTTCTTGCTGTGCGTCTATGGCCGACTGGGCAATAACCAGATTGGCAGCGTGTAACTCTGACAATTGCGCTATGCGTTCTACCTCGAACTCTAGCTGTCGAGTCAACTGCCTGTGGGTGAGCAAACTGCGTTGAAAATCGAGTTGAGATACCACCCCTTGTTCTGCGAGTTGTTCCTGTGCACTTAC
>JALUXV010000585.1 GCA_027013165.1 Alteromonadaceae bacterium | reverse complement strand
AGATCAAGTTGGAGATGACAATACCTCTGCGGTTGATCAGACCGGTAGCATGAACCAAAACGATACGGATCAGCTTGGAAATAACAACGATTCTGATGTAGATCAGATCGGTGATTCCAACCAGGCCAATACCTATCAAGGTTTCGGTGCCGGTGCTTCTATCAACGATGATAACGATTCAAACATCTATCAGGAAGGGTCTTCGAACACTGCAAACGTCAATCAATTTGGCGATGCAGACGGAGCCGGTTCAGATGGAAACTTTGCTTGGATCAGACAAGAAGGCAATGACAATAGTTCGGACATTACCCAAGAAGGAGACGTCAATGACGGCAGAAACCGTCAAATTGGAGACAACAACGACTCAGACATTCTTCAACAAGGGGATTTCAACTATGCCGGAAGTGATCAGCAAGGTAATGGTAACGACAACGATCAGACCCAAGTTGGTGACGACAATACTGCAGAAAACGAACAGTTTGGAGATAGTAATACAAATCAAATGACCCAAACTGGAAACATGAACTACGCTGGCGCCGGTCAGTATGGTAACGGAAACATTAGTGTTATCACCCAAACCGGTGATAATAATGGAGCCTTGACCATCCAAGACGGTGATTCCAACGGTAGTCTTGTTTCACAGACCGGAGATGACAATGTTTCTATAGTTTACCAAATAGGAACTGCCAACGGTTCGCTCGTTAACCAAATTGGTGACGACAACGAATCTTATGTTGAGCAGTTAGGCAACAACAATACTTCTGGTGTTGCTCAACTTGGTGACGAGAACTACTCATCTGTAGCTCAAGACGGTTTACTTAACAACAGTAGTGTATTTCAAGATGGAGACCGAAACGAAAGTATCGTTCAACAAATTGGAATGGGCAACTTTAGCGATGTGAAGCAATTCGGCGACGATAACTTTAGTGATGTATACCAAGAAGGTAACACCAATGTTTCTGGTGTTATTCAAACAGGTGACCTCAATGAGAGCGTTGTAAGCCAAATTGGTAACAGCAACTCTAGTACTGTGCTTCAGACTGGATTCAACCACATGAGTGTAGTGAATCAAGTTGGAAACGGAAACAGTTCAACTGTTGTTCAGAGCGATCTGTAGCAAAAAGACCGAGTCCTTAGTTGGATAAGGACCTAATAATATTGGGCGTGCCTCTTGATAGGCACGCCCATTATATCGTTAATTAAAGACCTAATTTAACGTTAGAGATGAAAAGAAAAATCAACTTACTAATTGTACTTATCCTGACTGTATTTGGAGGGATGCAAGCACAGACCTATACGGACGATGAGGTCAGTGATCAGCAGCAACAAGTACTATTACAGAATCAACGCAATACTCCTGAAGCAAGGGCGACCAACTCCAACGATAACAATGTTTTTATCGATCAGCTTGGAGCCAATAACAGTTTGCAGATCAATACCACGGCAGATAACAGCAGCTTTGTCATTGCTCAGGTGGGAGACAATAACATTATCGACCTACAGTTGCGCGTAGACCTGGTGAATCAACAGATCCAACAACGCGGTAATAATCATTTAGTCAGTGATTTTAGTACCAATACGCGCTTACACAATCTGACCATTGTACAAGACGGAGCAAATCAAAATTTTGTTTTTCACGGAGGCAACAGCATTTCTGAGGATATGAAGATCACCATGCAAGGACAGAATCAATCTATAATTGTGCGCAGCTTCAACTAAAACATGCGATCTGAGGGGAATTTACGCTGGAGCGTGCTATTGATCTTACTGCTTATGGGCTATACGGCTCAAGGGCAGATCTACAATAAAGATGTGGCTGCCAAGTTGGATGTTGAGTTCAATGATGAGTTCATCAATATCATAGCCTCTGGTCTAAATAAGACCTCCATAGACAAATCCCTTAGATATGTAATTACCGCCTTTGTCCTTTTAAAGGACGGTACGACCGTCAAAGAAGACAAGGAAGAACGATTTGTTTTGCCAGCAGCGGAGAAAAAAGTATTGAATAGCCTCACCTTACCTAGAAGAGACCTACGCAGAAAGATCATTCTGCTTCTCATTTACGACGAAAACGATAAGATAATCGGAAAAGACAGAGTAGTGTTCTACGGAGATGACAAGAAAGATCCTGATCTTTTCTCCTTTGAGCAGGACCCAAATAAGAATCAGCAAGAAGCCATGGACGAACCCGACGGAATAGTGCTGCGTGGCCTTGTAATTGAGAACACCAAGACCAAACCTGCTCGCGACTTTTATCGCGAATACTATGCAAACTATTTGGCCAAGAAGGTTAATTCTGAGTTTATCATAACCATAGACGAACTATTAGCACTGGGCACAAACACTAAGGTAGAAGTAAAGGTCGGTGATGCTTTAGTTTGGCAATTCTTTGTAAACCCCAGAAGCGACTATATATCTGACATGGCAGATATTGCATTGAACCGCACCATTCGCTATTTGCAGCAGCAAAAACGCGATCAAAATACGATCAGAAAATACTAACTAACACAATGAGAATACTACTAACCTTTATTTTGTTCGGACTCGCACAGATCAGTTTTGGTCAGGAGCTTGTTTATCGTCCTATTAATCCAGCATTTGGCGGAGACACGTTCAATTACAACTGGCTGCTGAACTCGGCCAATGCGCAGAACGGTTTTAATGAAAGCTTTGGCCGCGAAGATCTTTCCACCCTTGACAGCTTTGCAGAGAGTCTAAACCGACAGATTTTAGGACAGCTCACGCGCGGTCTTTTTTCTGCCCAATTGGGCGATGGTCTTGAGGCTGGAACTTACAGTTTCGGAACTCTTGCTTTAGAGATATTTGATTCTGCAGAAGGTCTGGTAGTCAATATACTCGACACCTCCACAGGAGAACAAACCCAAATAATCATTCCCAACTAGCAAACAATACAATGAGAAAGCTTATGTACAGGATATCTATCCTCGCTATGCTTGTGCTTTTTAACAGCTGTGGCGCCCTGTTCAATCAGCCTGTCGATGTGCAAAATGCGCGTCTTGGTGAGCTGTCAGATCAGACCACTGTGCTAAAACAATTACCACTGCCTAACGAACCAATAGTTGTTGGTGTATACAACTTCAAGGATCAGACTGGTCAGTACAAAGCTGTTGAAAACGGAAGCACCTTTAGTACCGCCGTTACCCAAGGCGCTACAACCATTCTAATAAAAGCGCTTGAAGATTCGCAATGGTTCAATCCTATTGAGCGAGAAAATTTGAGCAACTTGCTCAACGAGCGCAATATTATCCGATCCACTCGCGACGATTTTAGAAAGGCCAATCCTGATGCCAATATCCCCAGACTCAAGCCTTTGCTCTTTGCGGGCATACTCTTAGAAGGAGGTGTGATCTCTTACGATACTAACATACTTACTGGTGGGGCCGGGGCGCGTTATTTTGGAGCCGGAGGATCTACCCGTTACAGACAAGACCGTATCACCGTTTACTTGCGCGCAGTTTCTACGAGCAATGGGGCCATTTTAAAAACCGTATATGTGTCCAAAACCATTTTGTCCCAAGCTGTAGACGTAAGTCTGTTCCGTTATGTGAACTTCCAGCGTCTTTTAGAAGTGGAGACTGGTTTTACTAAGAACGAGCCTACCCAATTGGCCGTGTCAGAAGCTATTGAAAAAGCGGTGGAGGCCCTGATTATTGAAGGGATCATGGACGGACTTTGGCAGTCTAAAGAAGGTGAGGAGATCGATCAAAAACTAATTGACGACTATTTGCTAGAAAAGGAACTCGAAGCTTCCACCGGTCTTTACGAGCGTGAATTGGCTGAGCGTAGCGAAAAGAAACACGTGCTCAGCCTAAATTTAGGGGGAACCTATATCAATGGTGATTTCTCTTCGAGCGACGTGGATGCTAACGCAGGTCTTGGCTACCAATACAAACTCTCTGATGCTTTCCGAGTAGGGGTAGAAGGGAGTATTTTACGATTGAATGCCAACAAGGCCATTTCCAGACGTTATTGGTGGCTAACAGCCGATGCCAATCTGCAATATCGCTTACTGCCTTACGATAAATTCTCACCAATTTTCTACGGAGGAGGAGGCTATATGAGCTTTGTAGACAATACCGAGGCCAAGTTTCTGCAAGATTGGGAAGGCTTCTTTAAAGTTCAAGGCGGAGCCGGATTCGAATATATGGTGAGCCCCAACTTTTCTGTCCTTGCCCGAGCCGGCTATCACGTGAGCTTTACAGATAAATTAGATGACGAGATCTTCGGCTCTAGAGACGATCACTACTTGACCTTTGGAATAGGTCTGAATTACCACTTTGGTGGTGGTACAACCAAACAATCAACAAACTAAACGCGACCCATGAAATCCCAACTAATATATAAATGCTTAGTTTTTGCAGTCTTTGTTGTTCTCAGTGCATGCAGTGAAGACAAAATAGAAGATGGTGTTACAGGAACCCTCACAGGTTTGGTAGTATCTAGTGGTGACAATGCTCCATTAGCTAATGTAAAGATCTCTACGCAGCCTATAACCAGTACCGTGTTCACCGATAATGCAGGACTCTTTGAAATTGCCAATGTGCCAGTTGGCGACTACGCTGTTCAGGCAGAACTCGACGGTTTTGTAGTGGAGTTCGAAGCTGCGGTTATTGCTGCCGATAGAGAGTCGAACGTGATCTTTGAACTCAGCAGAGAAGTACTGGACAATAACTCCCCCAATACCCCAGTAGCGATTAGTCCAGCCAATAATGCTACAGACTTGCCTTTGAGTCTGGAATTCGTTTGGTCGGGTGGAGATCCGGACGAAGATGATACCGTTACCTACACCATCAGTCTTCAAAATGATCAAAATGACGAGATTTTAGAGTTACAGACTGTTTCAGACACTACGCTCACTGTAAATAGTGGCCTAATGTTCTCCACACAATATTTCTGGCAGATCAGCGCAGACGATGGCGTAAACCCTCCGGTTTTGAGTGCAATAAACAGTTTTGAAACCACAGCCATTCCAAATGCTGAATATCTCTTTGTTAGAAAAGTAGGCTCAAACAATGTGATCTACGGAG
>JALUXV010000584.1 GCA_027013165.1 Alteromonadaceae bacterium | reverse complement strand
AACAATTCACTAAGATCTTTCTAGGTCTAGCGAAAATGTTTGAAGAACTAGACGTTGCACTAATTGAAATCAACCCACTCGTCATCAAAGAAGACGGTGATCTTCACTGTCTAGATGCAAAAGTTGGTATCGATGGTAACGCACTGTATCGCCAGCCTAAGCTTAAAGACATGCAGGATCCTTCACAAGAAGATGCTCGTGAAGCTCACGCTGCACAATTTGAACTTAACTACGTTGCACTAGACGGTAACGTTGGTTGTATGGTTAACGGTGCGGGCTTAGCAATGGGTACTATGGACATCGTAAACCTACATGGTGGCAAGCCTGCTAACTTCCTTGATGTAGGTGGTGGCGCAACGAAAGAACGTGTTGCTGAAGCATTCAAAATCATCCTTTCTGATGACAATGTTTCTGCGGTACTCGTTAACATCTTCGGTGGTATCGTGCGTTGTGATATGATTGCTGAAGGTATTATCGGTGCAGTTAAAGAAGTTGGCGTAGAAGTACCAGTAGTTGTTCGTCTTGAAGGTACTAACGCTGAACTAGGTCGTGAAGTTCTAGCGAACTCTGGCCTTGATATCATTGCAGCTGAGTCGCTTACTGATGCAGCTCAAAAAGTTGTTGCTGCAGCGGAGGGCAAATAATGTCTGTATTAATTAATAAAGATACTAAAGTTATCTGTCAGGGTTTCACTGGCGGTCAGGGTACTTTCCACTCTGAGCAAGCGATTGCATACGGTACGCAAATGGTTGGTGGTGTTACACCAGGCAAAGGCGGCACTGAGCACCTAGGTCTTCCAGTATTCAATACTGTTCGTGACGCTGTAGAAGCGACTGGCGCAACGGCGACAGTTATCTACGTACCAGCACCTTTCTGTAAAGATTCAATCGTAGAAGCCGCAGATGCAGGCATCGAGCTTATCGTTTGTATTACTGAAGGTATTCCTACGCTAGATATGCTTTACGTTAAAGAATACGTTGAAGCAAAAGGCGTGCGTATGATCGGTCCAAACTGCCCAGGTGTTATCACTCCGGGTGAGTGTAAGATTGGTATCATGCCTGGTCATATCCACAAGCCTGGTAAAGTAGGTATCGTATCTCGTTCTGGTACCCTTACTTACGAAGCGGTTAAGCAAACTACTGACGAAGGTTTCGGTCAGTCTTCTTGTGTTGGTATTGGTGGTGACCCTATCCCAGGTTCAAACTTCATTGATATTTTGAAGTTGTTCCAAGAAGATCCACAAACTGAAGCGATTGTTATGATCGGTGAAATCGGTGGTACAGCGGAAGAAGAAGCAGCTGCGTTTATTAAAGAAAACGTAACTAAGCCTGTTGTGTCTTACATTGCTGGTGTAACTGCACCTCCAGGTAAGCGTATGGGTCACGCTGGTGCGATTATCGCTGGCGGTAAAGGTACAGCTGACGAGAAGTTTAAAGCACTAGAAGCTGCTGGTGTTAAAACAGTTCGTTCACTTGCCGATATCGGTAAAGCACTTCGCGAAGCTACAGGTTGGTAATCAACCTCGCTTAATGCATAATAAAAAGCCCGCTTGAAGCGGGCTTTTTTGTGAGCGAAGAAGTTAAGGTATTTCCTACTTAACTTCAATGCCTGCTGCCTGCTGATCGGCATGGTAACTTGAGCGTACCATTGGGCCACATGCAGCATGAGTGAAACCAATTGATTTTGCGTAATCACCTAATGCATCAAATTCTTTCGGATGTACATAGCGCTTAACAGGGTAATGGTGCTTACTTGGCTGAAGGTACTGACCTAGCGTTAGCATGTCTACATCATGTTCGCGAAGGTCGCGAAGTACACCTTCCATTTCTTCAGCGTTTTCGCCCATGCCCATCATAAGGCCAGATTTAGTCATCACTTCAGGGTGCTGTGCTTTAAATTTCTTCAGAAGCTCCAAAGACCATTTGTAATTTGCACCGGGTCGGCATTCGCGATACAAGCGAGGAATGGTTTCAAGGTTGTGATTAAATACATCTGGCACACCGTTCTTAAAAATTTCTAGTGCCTTATCCATACGACCACGAAAATCGGGAACTAGCACTTCAATAGTGGTTGACGGGCTATGTTCACGAATCGCATTAATACAGTCGACGAAATGTTGTGCACCGCCATCACGTAAATCATCACGGTCAACCGAGGTAATTACAACGTACTTAAGCTTCATTTCCGCGATAGTTTTTGCCAATTTCAACGGTTCTTCTGCGCTAGGTGGAAGTGGCTTTCCGTGAGCTACATCACAGAATGGGCAACGACGAGTACAGATATCACCTAAAATCATAAAGGTAGCCGTACCTTTATTAAAACATTCTGCAAGGTTAGGGCAGCTTGCTTCTTCACATACCGAATGAAGTTCGTTTTTGCGCAGTGTTTTTTTGATATGGTCAATGTTCTCGGTAGTACGAGGCAGCTTAATTTTGATCCATTCTGGTTTGCGTAACATTTCCTCTTTTTCAGTAGGGATGATAGTTACGGGAATGTGCTTAACTTTTTCGTCGTCGCGGAGTTTTACACCCGCTTGCGGTCGTGCGTTACTCATCAAAACCTTCTTTATGTGTTATGTCGGTGATTGCAAGTTCTTTCAACAGCAGTGAAGCCAGTTGCTTTCCTGCAATCTCCATAGAATCAGGTCCACCCAAATGGTGCGTATCAATCATTTCCATACCTGCATAACCACAAGGGTTTATGCGCTGGAACGGCGAGAGGTCCATATTAACATTTAACGCTAACCCATGGAATGAACAGCCATTACGAATACGTAATCCTAGTGAACATACTTTCTTCTCGTCCACATATACGCCAGGGGCATCTGGTTTGGGGTAAGCTAAAACATCATATTTGGCGAGTAGGGCGACCACTGCATTTTCCATTGCCGTTACCAAGTGCCTTACACCTAATTTGCGCCTGCGAATATCTAACAGTATGTAAATAACTTGCTGACCAGGCCCATGATAGGTGACTTGTCCACCTCGGTCTACTTGGACCACTGGAATATCACCTGGCATTAAAAGGTGTTCTGCTTTGCCTGCTTGCCCTTGAGTGAATACGGGATCATGTTCTACCAGCCACAGTTCATCCGGTGATTCTGGTCCACGGTTGTCTGTAAAGCTTTGCATACGCTGCCAAATTGGCGTGTATGATTGACGCCCTAATTGACGTACAACTATCGATGGATTCAATGCAGCTTCCTATAGCACAACACGCACTAACTCAAGTTTGGAAAGTTCAGTGTAAATAGATTCCATGTGTTCTTTACTGGTTACTAAAACACTTAAAGACAGTGAGTGATAATTGCCTTTACTACTTGGCTTTATTTTTGGTGAGTAATCACCCGGTGCCAGCTGTTGTAGACGAGAAATAACCTGATCTGGTAGATCTTGGTGGGCAACCCCCATTATTTTAAACGTTTGGCGGGTAGGGAATTCGAGAAGTTCGTCGAATCGGGTATCCATGCGATATCCTTGATACTATCAATAAATACAAAAACGGCCGGATTATATCAAATCCGGCCGTTTTTTAGAAAGTTTTACGCCGTTAGATAGGGCTACAATTAAACGTGTTATTCGTCTAAACCGAGTTGTAGCATGATGTAGTCTTTAAATTGGTCAAACATGCCACCTTCATTAACTTCTTGTAATGTTACTAATGGGTAACTTGCTACATCTTCGCCATCAAGTTGTAAGTAAAGGGTTCCTACTACTTGGCCTTTTGCCAATGGCGCTTCTAGTTGGCTATCTAACTCAAAATTTGCTTCGAGGTTCGCGGCTTGGCCGCGGGGGATTGTGATAGGTGTTGATTGATTAATGCCTAAATCAACAGTTTCTCTGTCACCCATGTAAATACGTTGAGCTACAAAACTTTCCCCAGCAGAGTAAGGTGTAACGGTTTCAAAGAAGCGAAAACCGTATTTGAGTAGCTTTTTGTTCTCTACTTTGCGATCGCGCTCTTGTTCAGTTCCCATTACCACTGAAATAAGGCGCATATCGCCTTGAGTGGCAGAAGTAATTAGACTGTAGCCTGCGTCAGAGGTATAACCGGTTTTAATACCATCAACATTAAGACTTTTATCCCACAGTAGGCTGTTGCGGTTGTATTGCTTGATACCGTTATAAGTGAACTCCTTTTCACTATAAATTGCGTACATATCTGGGGTTTCTTCAATCAGCGCTCGAGAAAGAGTGGCCATGTCTCTAGGCGTTGTGAAGTGATCTGGATCGTGTAAACCGTGGGCATTAACGTAGTTAGTTGCTGTCATGCCTAGTGCCGCCGCGTGGGCGTTCATCATGCTGGCGAATGCTGATTCTGAACCAGCAACATGCTCGGCCATGGCAACACATGCATCATTACCTGATTGCACCACAATACCGCGAAGTAAATCTCGTACAGGTACTTGCGTTCCTACTTCGATGAACATCTTTGATGAATCAGGGAATTTTTTCGCCCAAGCATTTTCAGAAATCGTTACTTGATCGTCAAGACTGATGTTACCTGCTTGTAATTCCTTACCAATAACGTAGATCGTCATGATTTTTGTCAGGCTAGCTGGTGCTAGTTGCATATCAGCGTTTTTTGAAGCGATAACGTGACCTGTTTCATAGTCAGTTAGCAAGAAACCTTCGGCTGCTACTGATGGCGCTGGAGGAGTGATAACCGCGGCATAGCCGGTAGAAGCCCACGATGCACATAGTAAACATGCGGACGTAGAGATAACTGAGATAGCGCGATGAAATTTTTTAAGCATGATTATTTTTTCTTTATGCAGTTTTCGGTACGTACGATATCACACTGGGATGACCCTATGTGACCAAAAGAGAGTGTGTTACACACAATGCAGAGGATTTTATCCTATGGCAGTTAGTAGGACTAGGCTTTAGGGAAAAAGTTTAACAAGAATCGAAATTTATCTAACAAAATAGTTTAGTGATGCAGTTTACGCAGAGGGGCGAATGGTGTACGCCTGAGGATAACCATTTCGTTTTAACTGCTCTAACAAAGAACTTGCATGGGATTCGTCAACCAAAGGCCCCAATTGAAGTTTATAAATGTTGTTTACCTCAGGCATAGCAACATTAACTTGGTACAAGGCTGTCAAAACCTTAGAAAGAGATTCAATACGCTGCTTATTGGATGACGCTACAACTTGTACATAGTAAGACGAAGGGTCAACGTTACTAGTTAGACGCGGTGCGGGTTTTGGTAATGGGGTTAACCCTAAATACTCATCATATGACTGAGTAGGTTGGCTGCCAATGGTTACGTTCTTTTCTTCGTCAAAGTGAATAACTTCCAACTTTACCCTGGCTGTGCCCTTGTTTTTATAATCTAACTGAACGGCGGCAGCGTAACTTAGGTCAATGACTCGATTATCATGAAACGGCCCTCTGTCGTTTACCCTTACAATAATCTGTTTGTTGTTGTCGAGGTTAGTCACCCGCACATAAGAGGGTAAAGGTAATGTTTTATGAGCAGCTGTCATCGCAAACATATTGTATGTTTCGCCGTTTGAAGTTAAATGGCCATGAAATTTTTGACCATACCAACTGGCGTAGCCTACAGCTTCGTAGCCCTTTCCGGTGCGCATTGGAGTGTAAGATTTACCGAGTACTTGATAAGGGCGAAGTGTATATTGTGCGTATGGTTCATATTTAGGCACAGCACTTGAGGGCAGAGGAATGTTTGCAACATGGTCGGGAGCAGAGTCTTGATGTTGTGTGTAGCGGCCCTGTTGAGCGGTAGGACCGCTTTGGCATCCAGTCATCATCAATACCACTAAAGTAACTACAAGGCTCCAAAAAGGGGAGATGTGATTACTTTGGGCTACTAGCGTTTTGTTCATCGTGACATTAACCGTGCTTGTGTTGCAATGGACATTAATACACCAAACCCTGCCATCAAGGTTACCATGGAGGTTCCTCCATAACTCACTAAGGGCAGTGGCACACCCACCACAGGCAATATTCCCGATACCATGCCCATGTTCACAAACACATAAACAAAGAAGGTTAATGTAATACTACCTGCGAGTAATCTACTGTATGCGTCTTGTGCGCGCGAGGCAATAATTAGCCCTCGTAAAATGATACATAAATAGATAATGAGTAAGACAATTACACCGCGTAAACCAAACTCTTCGCTAAATACCGAGAAGATAAAATCCGTATGTCGTTCAGGCAGAAACTCCAATTGAGATTGTGTGCCTTGCAACCAACCTTTGCCATCCATTCCACCGGAACCAATAGCAATTTTTGATTGGATAATGTGATAGCCTGCGCCTAACGGATCACTTTCTGGATTCATGAAGGTGAGTACCCGTTGTTTTTGGTAATCCTTCATCAAGAAGAACCACATGATGGGTAGAAATGCTCCACCGAGAATGGCTAGTACACCAATGAGCCGCCAACGCATTCCAGCAAGAAATATTGCGAAAATTCCTGAGCTGGCTATCAGTAGCGACGTGCCCAAATCCGGTTGACGAGCTATGAGAACCGTAGGTATAGCCACCAATACAAAACCAATCACTACATTAATTGTAGTGGGCGGTAGCGTATATTTACTGATATACCAAGCTACCATCATTGGAACGGCCAGCTTCATCAATTCTGAGGGTTGAAATCGAACTACACCAAGGTCGAGCCAGCGTTGTGCGCCCTTACCCATATCGCCGAAGAACAGCACCGCAATTAGCATGAGTAACCCAGTAACATAGGCATAGGGTGACAATCGCCGATAAGCTCCTGTGGGTATTTGGGCCACGACAAACATAGCCACAAAGCTAATGCCGAGTCGTATTAACTGTCGAAACATCTGTCCTTGGTCTTGTCCCGATGCAGAATATAGAGTGATTAAGCCTACGGACATCAGTGCCAGTAACCCAAGCAGTAACCAACCATCAATATGAATTCGGTGTAACAGCGAGGTTTTGTTAGGCGTTAAGGTTTGGTTCATTATTCTATGGCCCCCTCAACTGGATACACTTGGTCTCTGTCTTTGAAGTAGAAGTCTAGAATTTGTCGAGCAACAGGGGCTGCGTTACTGCTTCCTCCACCAACATTTTCTAACACTACTGTCACAGATATTTCGGGGTTTCTAAATGGCGCATACCCCACATACATGGCGTTGTCTCGGTGACGCTCATCTATTTTTTCTGCATCGTAATCCTCGCCTTGTGCAACAGCAACAAGTTGAGCCGTACCCGTTTTTCCCGCAGAATCATAATGACTCCCTGCAAACGCGTTTCGTGCAGTACCTTCACTTCCACTCACCACATCGTGCATAGCGTTTAGTACTATATCTAGGTTTTCAGGGTTATTGATGACAACTGGTTGGAGAGTTTTCAGCGGAATTAATGACGTACTGCCGTCAGACTCTCGATATCCGCGAATAATTTGTGGGATATAACGTTCACCGCGATTTATAAGAGTATTAATCGTATGGTTCAGCTGAATGGGGGTGGTTGTCCAATAACTTTGACCTATGCCTACGGGAATGGTGTCACCCACATACCAGGGTTGATTAAAGCGTGCCCGTTTCCATCCCCGGCTTGGCATATTGGCATCAGACTCTTCATATAGGTCTATGCCCGTGTAGTCGCCAAAACCAAAGGCATACATGGCGTCGCTTATTTTATCTATGCCAAGATTGTAGGCTAAATCGTAGTAAAAGGTATCACACGATACTTCAATCGCTTTCGCTACATTGACCTCTCCGTGACCAATTTTCTTCCAATCCCGCCATACGTGAGACACATTGGGCAATTGGTATCGGCCTCTGTCGGAAATGGTATCATCGACGCTAATGATCCCTTCTTCTAACCCAAGCAGGCCTAAATGAGGCTTAACGGTAGATGCCGGGGGGTATTGTCCTTGAGTGGCCCGATTGATCAGTGGCCTATCGGGTGAATTGAGCAACTCTGCATAGTTTTTACGGCTGATCCCATGAACAAAAAGGTTGGGGTCGTAACTAGGGTTCGAGTACATGGCCAACACACCGCCCGTACGTGTATCAGATAGGACAATAGCGCCTCTTGTTTGGTTGAGGATCCGCTGACTCTCCAGTTGAAGTTCGATATCAATATTAAGCACAATATCTCTGCCAGGAACCGGAGGCGTTACATCAAGTACACGAATAATGCGTCCTTGATTGTTTACTTCAACCTGTTGGTAGCCAACCGAGCCGTGGAGAATTTCTTCGTGGTATTTCTCTATACCCAATTTGCCTATGTAGTGGCTCGCTGCATAATTGGCCTCTTGTCCCGCTTCTACAATTTTTTGCAGGTCTTTTTTGTTAATTCGTGCCACGTAGCCTAAAAGGTGGGTAAGCGCATCGCCATAAGGATAATGTCGAGCTAGACGTGCTTCTATTCTGGCGCCTCCATAAAGGTGCTTGTTTGCGGAAAATCGAGCAACATCCTCTTCACTAAGCTGTGTACGCAGCGAAACCGGTTTAAATCGGCGCTGACGCTTTAAACTGTCGTGAAAGTCTTCAATTTCTTCTTGTGTAATTCCGATGAGTTGTTGCAACTCCAACAACATGGCGTCCAGGTCATCTACTTCTTCTGGGATAATTTCCAAACTGAACACCGGCTTGTTTTCAGCCAGCAGCACACCATTCCTGTCGTAAATTAAGCCGCGATTAGGAGCCACAGGAAGAACTTTAATGCGGTTACCATTCGAGCGAGTTTGATAGTCTTCAAACTGTTCAATTTGCAACGAGTATAAATTTCGAAGTACACCACCTAAAACAACAACCACAATGATAAACGCAATCGTAGCCCGGCGAGCGAACAAGTTCGATTCCGCGGCGTGGTCTCTAATGGCTTGGCGCTTCCGTTGCATTTAAAGGTTACTCACTCGCGATGGTAGGGGTGATTTTGGGTAACTGACCAAGCGCGATACAAGCTTTCGGTAAGGATAATTCGTACCAATGGGTGGGGCAGTGTTAATGCAGATAACGACCATTTTTGCTCTGAGGCTGCAATGCATGAGGGGGCTAGCCCCTCAGGACCGCCGATAAGTAAACTTACATCGCGGCCATCCATTTTCCAACTATCGAGTTGTTTTGCCAAAGTGGGGGTGTCCCAGGGTTTTCCGGTGACTTCCAATGTAACGATTTTGTTGCCTTTGGGAATAGCAGCGAGCATCTGCTCGCCTTCTTTATCCAGAATTCGTTTGATGTCAGCGTTTTTTCCTCGTTTCCCAGCAGGTATCTCAGTAAAAGAGACCGGTAAATCAGAGGGGAAACGGCGTAAGAATTCATCAACACCGGCATTTACCCAGGCTGGCATTTTCGTTCCCACCGCAACTATCTGTATTCGCACGCTTTAGCTATTCCTTTTTATCAAAAAGCACAATTGGCTTGGCTATTATGCTCTGACAACAAAAACGGTGAGTTTACGCCCACAATTTTTCTAATTGATAGAAATCCCGTGTTTCATCTTGCATTACATGTAAGATGACCTCTCCGAAATCGACCAGCACCCATTCGCCAGTGTCTTTCCCGTCGAAGTTACTCGGCGCTACTCCTGCGCGCTTAGCTTCAACAATTGCGTTCTCTGCAATGGCTACCACGTGGCGCTTTGAATTACCTGAACAGATGATCATAGTATCGGTAATACTCGATTTTCCTCGCACATCAAGTTCAATTACGTCGCGAGCTTTCATGTCGTCTATTTTGTCTAGTACGAATTGTTTGAGTTGTTGACTCTCCAAAAGTTTTCCTCGTCTACTTCTTTTTGTACAGTTTGTGTTGACGTATATACTCAAGTACGGGTGGCGATAGCCACTGATGTAGCTCAGTATCGTCTTCACATTGAATTTTGGTACGGATTTGGGTTGAAGAAACCGTCACTAACCCAGAGTTTGCCAGATAGACGTACCCATTGTCTGCTGAATGCAGCGTGTTCACGTCCTTGGTGGTATGAGCCTCTAGCCAAGGCAAGATGTGGTCAGGTGGCGAATATTGCTGGTTATCGCGACGCATCACAATAATATGGCAATAATCGAGTAGCGTCTCCCACGCGTACCATTTGTGTAGAGTATACAGTGAATCAGCACCAATGAAAAAACAGATTGTTTGTTTATTTCGTTGCTTAAGTGCTTTTAGGGTTTTTACGGTATAAGAAGGGCTGGGTAATTCCAGTTCGATAAGCTCTGTATACAAGCGTGAATCGCTTTTGCAACAGGCTTTAACCATATTAACTCTGTGTTCTTGGCTTGTGTCTACGGGTTTGTGTGGTGCTATTTTACACGGCATTAGTCCCAGCTTATTGATGCCTAAACTATCCGCAACCTCTAAGGCTGGAGTAATGTGACCAAGGTGGGGTGGATTAAACGTGCCCCCTAAAATGGCTGATATGGTCACGGTTTACGCCAAATCCATAAAGGGGATATCAAATACGTTTAGGCCCATAAACATCATGCAAAGATGGCTAAGTTTTACATAAGGTTTGGCGATTGATTCTTGTTTAAACGCCAAGTCCGCTTGGCTAAGTGCCGTGTGAATTTGGTCAAGGTGAGTTTGGTTTAAACGTCTAAGTGCCATTTCATAACCACCTTGTCTGTTGCGCCAAATTCCAAATCGCTGCCATTGCACGGGTTGGCCTGATGTCATTGCCAGTTTAAGTTTGTTAAGGGTTTCCCATTCTCTTACGAGTGCCCAAATCACAATGTTAGGTTCTAGGCCTTCGCTTTCGAGCCGTCCAAGCATTTTTATACACTTATTCGCATCGCCGGTTAGCATCACGTCCACAAGCTGGAATACATTGAAACGAGACTGATCCACCATGGCCGCTTCGATTTGTTGCTCGGTAATGGATTGAGCGGGGTAGAGTAGCGCTAATTTATCAATTTCTTGTCGCGCAGCCATCAAATTGCCTTCACAAAAATCAGCAATCAGACTGATTCCTGCGGGTGTTACGGTGAGCTGATGGGACTGTATATGTGAACTGATCCAAGCTGAGAGCTGTCGCCCTTCCAGTGGATAGCAAAGGGTATGTACGCCAACGCCATCAAGGGCCTTAAACCATTTCCCTTTCTGTACGTCCTTGCCAATCTTTGGGCCGTGGATCAGCAAAAGGGTATCGCGGTCGAGCGTTGCTGCCACTTGTTGAAGTACTTTACTGCCTTCCGTAGCCGGCTTTCCGGTGGGTAACTCTAGTTCGATAAATTGTTGCTGAGAAAACAGAGATAGACTCTGTGTTGCTTCAATCAGTTGTGTCCAAGAAAAGTCTTTGTCTGCTACCAAAACTGTACGTTCTTCGAAACCTTCCGATTTAGCTTTGCTGCGAATTTGGCCGATAACATCGAACTTTTGTTGAGGCTCATCGCCAAACACCATATAGCAGGACTTGAGTCCTTTACTGATGTCGTTGTTGAATTGATTGGGATAAACCTGCATTGAGAGATAAGTTACGTTGACGCAGGTGAAACAAGGGTGGCTTGGTTAGCCAAACGGCGAATAATGATATCTGCGGCTTCTTTGCGCATTTCTTCTAATACCAACTCTAACTCTCTAGTTTTTGCTAGCACTTGGTCTGGATCGTCTTGATAATCTCTCACTATTTCAAACTGTGTATCAAGTGGGGCTTTGCCTGGAAAGGTCACGCGATATTTTACGTTAAAAACAAGCTCGTATTCAGCAACCTGACCAGATGCATAAACAGATAACAATTGGCGTTTTAAATCCTCTGGCGCTAAGTGAATTGCGATGGCTGGAACTTGACTATTTTCGACATCATCAATAGACACGTTGTTCAAGCCATAAAGTTGCAAACGCTTGCGCAATGCACGCTCCATAGGTGCGTGCAAAACAAAGCTGGTAACAACTACGTTATCAACATTATCGGGTAGTGCGGGGGCACCACGAAGCTGAAAACCACACCCTGTTGTCGTTGTCGACAACAGGATAATTAGCCCTAACCAGAGGATTTTTCGCATATTAGTTAGCCACAATATTGACAAGTTTACCCGGAACAACAATCACTTTACGGATGGTTTTTCCGTCGATGAATTGTTGAACGTTAGGCTGAGACTTGGCAGCGTCTTCGATAGCGTCTTTGCTTGCATCAGCAGCTACTGTCATCTTAGCGCGAACCTTACCGTTGACTTGCACAATAATCAGTTTCTCGTCTTCTACCAAAGCACTCGCATCGGCTTGTGGCCAAGCTTCTGCTTCAATATCATTACTGTGGCCTAAAGCTTGCCACAATGTGTGAGAGATATGCGGGGTAATTGGATTAAGTATCAATAGCACCGATTCCACAGCTTCACGCATAACGGCTACGTCTTGCTCACTGTCTTGAGGTGCTTTTTGCAAGTGATTCAGCAATTCCATCACCGCAGCAACTGCGGTGTTAAAGGTTTGACGACGACCTAAGTCATCGGTGACCTTCTGAATGGTTTTGTGAACTTCACGGCGTAATGCTTGCTGGTCTTTCGACAAAGCTTTCACATCAAGGGCGGCAACGTCACCTTTCTCAATGTGGTCGGTAACTAGCTTCCAAATACGGCGTAAGAAGCGATTTGCGCCTTCCACACCAGAATCTACCCACTCTAGAGTTTGCTCTGGTGGTGCCGCGAACATAGTAAATAGTCGAACGGTGTCTGCACCGTACTGGTCGATAACCTGTTGTGGGTCGATACCATTGTTTTTCGACTTAGACATTTTCGTCATGCCACCGTGAAGCACAGGCTCTCCGTCTGCTGCTAACCATGCTTTTACAATGCGACCTTTTTCGTCTTTCTCTGTTTCTACATCGGTAGGCGAGAACCAGGTTTTTTTACCTTTTTCGTCTTCACGATAGTAAGAATCCGCGAGGACCATACCTTGACACAACAAACGTTTGAACGGCTCGTCTGACTCTACTAAACCTTCATCACGTAACAATTTGTGGAAGAAACGTGAATACAACAAGTGAAGGATGGCGTGTTCGATACCACCGATATACTGATCAACAGGTAACCAGTAGTTAGCAGACGTTGGGCTTAGCATACCGTCGGTATTTTGTGCGCTTGTATAACGAGCGTAGTACCAAGACGACTCCATAAAGGTGTCGAAAGTATCGGTTTCACGCAGCGCGGGCTCACCGTTGAAGGTAGTTTTTGCCCATTCAGGATCTGACTTGATAGGTGACGTAACGCCATCCATTTCAACGTTTTCAGGCAATACCACAGGTAGCTGATCGGCTGGAACAGGCACTGATTCGCCATTTTCAAGATTAAGCATTGGAATGGGAGAACCCCAGTAACGCTGTCGGCTAACGCCCCAGTCGCGAAGGCGATAGTTTACCTTGCGCTCGCCACAACCTTTAGCTTCCAATTCGCTCGCAATACTGTCGAAGGCTTCTTTGAAGGCTAATCCGTCGAACTTATCAGAATGAATTAACGTACCTTTTTCAGTATAAGCCGATACGATCAAGTCACATTCTTCTTTAGCGTCAGACGCAGGAGCAATAACTTGTTTAATGTTTAAATCGTACTTAGTGGCAAATTCCCAGTCCCGCTGATCGTGGCCAGGTACTGCCATTACTGCACCTGAGCCGTAATCCATCAATACGAAGTTGGCTACCCATACTGGTAATGTTTCACCTGTTAGTGGGTGAGTGACGCTAAGGCCGGTCGCACAACCCTTTTTCTCCATAGTGGCAAGCTCGGCTTCTGCCACTTTGGTGTTTTTGCATTCATCGATAAAGGCAGCTAATTCTGGGTTAGATGCCGCCGCAAATTCAGCGAGGGGGTGCTGCGCAGCTACTGCCACATAAGTTACGCCATAGAAAGTGTCTGGACGTGTGGTGTAAACGGTTAGGTCTGTAATGTCGCTCTCGTTCGCTTCGAGAGGGAAGGTAATTTCAACACCTTCAGAACGACCAATCCAGTTTGCTTGCATTGCACGTACTTGATCTGGCCATTCTTCTAACTGCTCAAGGTCAGACAATAGCTCTTCAGCGTAATCAGTGATTTTAATAAACCATTGTGGAATCTCTTTTTGTTCCACTAAAGCGCCTGAGCGCCATCCGCGACCATCAATAACTTGCTCATTGGCAAGTACGGTTTGGTCGATAGGGTCCCAGTTAACCGTAGAGTTCTTCTTATACACTAAGCCTTTTTCATAAAGGCGAGTAAAGAACCATTGCTCCCAACGGTAGTAATCTGATTTACAGGTAGTTACTTCGCGGTCCCAGTCGTATCCGAAGCCTAGTGAGCGAAGTTGACCTTTCATGTAATCAATATTGGCGTAGGTCCATTTCGCAGGCGCCGTATTATTGTTAATCGCAGCATTTTCTGCTGGCAGACCAAACGCATCCCAGCCCATAGGTTGCAGTACGTTTTTACCCTGCATACGCTGATAACGACTGATCACATCACCAATGGTGTAGTTGCGAACGTGTCCCATGTGAAGTCGGCCACTTGGGTATGGGAACATAGAGAGACAGTAAAACTTCTCTTTTTCCGGTTCGTCGTTCGCTTTGAATGATTGATTGTCTTCCCAGTATTGCTGAACTTTTTGTTCTATGTCTTTCGGGTTGTACTGATTATCGGCCATGAAACTGAGGCTTCCGCTTTGGTAAAATTAATTAGTTGTACAAAAATAGTGACGGTATTCGCAGGCAAAGCGTGTTTTTCACTATTTCTTAAAATTCTAGCCCAATAGAATAACCTAGCGACGACGAACCCCTCAACAGATTTACCTATATTGACAGCAAAATCTTGTGTTGTGGTTGAAAAATTGAGCATCTTAGACGAATGCTGGGCTTTTGTACCAAGATTAAGGTGTGTTTTGTTCCTCGCTGTAGGTAACGAGTGAAGAGAGTTGTTGATGTTGAACCTTGTCAACTATCGCAGCTAAACCTTCGGCGTTGTCTTCAATAATGCCGTTCACTGTATAGGTAAGCGTAACACGGGTGCCCTCGTCGAATGGAGTGAACGACCAAACCAATGCACCCGAGAGTCCCATGTCGCGCAGTGGCCCTAAGCCTCCTATCATCACGAGTTTTTGATGAGGCACCACCATGGCAATACGCATGTGCTCCGCGGAGCGAGTATCTGCGGTTTCACAAAAACATCCGCCGGCAAAAGCATCGATGCGCATTTTACCTTCCCACCAAGAATGATCTTTTGGCCACCAATGGTCTACATGATTGACAAGAGCATTGTAAAGGTCGTCGCTGCCTTTACTTGATTGCACAGTGTTCGCTATTGCGAATCCATTGCCAGAAGCACGAGTGACCTCTGAAAAACATGCTTTAGAAACCATCAAAAGCAGGGTAATGAAAATAAGAGAGTTAACGGTTTTCATGGTAGTTTTATCCAATTTCGCTGATTGTGAATAGGGCGGTATTACAACAACCGTATCAAGTTCGTATATTTGTTCATCATTTACCCTGCTAATCCAAGGGTTTGATCGACTAGCGTTTGACACTTTAAACAATACGGGTTTCACTTAGCGTAAAGTACTTTATAAAGATGATCATGCCAAGCCAGATTCAGTATTCGGCACTGAGCCCCAATTCCTTGTCTCCTAGCGTTAACCGAGCGCTTGTAGAGAATGCGCTGCAAGACGACGAGGTTTTGCAAGCCACTTTTATTGGGCAAGAACGCGCCCGAGAAGCATTAACTTTTGGATTAGGTATAAATGCTAAAGGGTATAACCTTTACGTGATGGGTGAGCCGTCAACGGGCCGTTTTACACTGGTTAAAGATTACATTGAACGGCAAGTAGCGGCATTATCTGCTCCGGATGATTGGTGTTACATCAATAATTTTGATGACGAGCGCGCACCTACTGCACTTCGATTTTCGCCCAGTGGTGCAAAAGCATTTCGCAAAGATATTGCAAAGCTTATTGACGATGTTCTTGATACGTACCCTATTGCTTTTGACAACCCTGGTTATCAAAGGAAGAAAGCGTCTATCACAAGGGACTTCGAGCAAAAGTACGATAAAGCCATCGAGAGCGTAGAACGTTATGCGCAAGCGAACGATGTTGCTATGTATGAAGAAGATGGCACCATTAGTTTCTCTCCTATTGTAGACGGAAAGCCGTTAACTGATAAAGAATTTGCTCAGTATGACGATAAAGCACGACAGTACTTCTATGATTTAATTGATGAACTTGAAAACCGGCTAAGCGAGAGTTTACTTAGTCTTCCCGCTTGGAAACGAGAAAATGCTGGAGCACTAAAAGCGCTAGACCAAGCAACCGCAGAACAGATCATCAAACCGCTATTAAAAGCACTAGAACATAGCTATTCTGGTGATCTTGGGATAATAAAATACCTTAGCCAACTTAAAGTCTCACTCGTCGACGCCATGCTAATGTTGCTGAGTGAAGAGCGAAAAGAAGACAAGAGCGAAGAGTTTGACAAACGTGGATATTTGGTTGAGCAGTTTTTGCCCAATGTGCTGGTATCCCACAAAGTGGGGGATGCCGCTCCAGTTATATACGAAGCAAACCCTACCTATCAAAACTTATTTGGTAAGGTGGAATACACCAGCAACCACGGTAGTGTATTTACAAACTTTAGCATGATTCAACCCGGGGCGTTGCACCGGGCCAATGGCGGCTATTTGTTGCTGGATATGGATCAACTCATCGAGCAACCTTTTGTGTGGGATACCCTTAAGCTGGTTGTAAAGTCTGGTCAGTTAAAGATGGACTTACCCCAACAAGATGTGGGTATGGTCAATGCCATTACGCTTAACCCGCAGCCAATCGACGTTAACGTGAAAATCATTTTGTTGGGCTCACGGTCGCTGTATTACACCCTTCAAGACTACGATGATGAATTTGCAGAGCTATTTAGAGTACTGGTGGATTTTGATCAAGAAATTGGTATTTCAAAGTCATCAACTTTCGACTTTATTGGCAAAGTAAGAAAACACGTAGCTGATTTAGGATTAGCTGGTATATCCACCGATGGAATGTGCAGGCTTATAGAGTATTCTCAGCGCATGGCTGAGCATCAGGAAAAACTATCAGCCCATTTTGCCGACGTTATCGAGCTGGTTAATGAAGCGCATTATTACTGTGTGAAAGCTCAACAAACCGAACTCCAATTGGCGCATATCAATCTAGCAATGAACGCTAAAAAGCGCCGAACAGGGCGAGTGAGTCAAACACTGCTCAACGACATTAAAGAAGGTCATGTATTGATTGCCACTGAGGGGAAAGCGGTGGGTAAGGTCAATGGACTAACGGTACTTGATGTTGGTGATACCGCTTTCGGCACTCCCGCACGCATAACATCAACCGTATTCGCTGGGGCGAGTGGCGTGGTAGATATTGAGCGAGAAGTTGAACTTGGCCAGCCAATTCACTCAAAAGGGGTGATGCTGCTTAACGGATATTTGGGTAATAAATATGCGCAACACTTTCCGCTGACCCTTTCGGCCAACATTGCCCTTGAGCAATCTTATGGGCATATAGACGGTGACAGTGCTTCGTTAGGTGAACTTGTTGCGCTGATATCCGCGCTAACCGAAATCCCATGTTTACAAACACTTGCGATTACAGGCTCAATTAACCAATACGGCGAAGTACAGGCCGTTGGTGGCGTGAACGAGAAGATCGAAGGATTCTTCGATTTGTGTTGTCATCGTGGTCTGAATGGTGACCAAGGTGTAATCATTCCTCACTCGAATGCCATTAATTTAGTGTTAGACAAAACGGTGATTGAGGCAGTAGAGCAGGGGTTGTTTAGTATTTACACGGTAAAAACCGTGGATGAAGCGTTAGAGCTGTTGATGCAACAAGAAGCTGGAAAGCTCAGCTCCAAGGGTAGGTACCCAAAAAACTCCATTAACTATCACGCAGTCAATCGCCTGTACAACATTGCACTCATGGTGAACGGTGGTGAAGGGGAGTAACCCTTCACCTCTTAAAGACAGAGATAATATTTACTTTGGCGGCATGCGCAAGCCACCATCCAACCTTATAGTCTCTCCGTTCATGTAACCATTCTCTGCGATATGCATCACCAATTTGGCATATTCTTCAGGTAATCCTAGGCGTTTTGGAAATTGAACGTTCTGTGCAAGGGCATCTTGAACGTTTTCAGGCATAGCAAGTAGCATGGGAGTGCCCATAATGCCGGGTGCTACGGTGTTCACTCTTATTCCTAAAGGAGCTAAGTCACGCGCCATAGGTAAAGTTAAACCTATAATTCCGCCCTTACTGGCGGCATAGGCACACTGACCAATTTGTCCCTCATAACCCGCAACAGATGCGGTGTTTACTATGACTCCACGTTCACCCTCGTCCGTGCAAGGCGCTTGTTCTGCCATAGCTTGTGCGACAAGCCGAGCCACATTAAAGCTACCGACTAAATTGATATCAATGGTTTGCTGAAAGTCTGCCAAAGGCATGGCTTTTGAATCGCGATTGAGCAGTCGTTTCGCTGGCGCAACACCTGCACAGCTTACGAGTAAATGAATATCACCAAAGGTAGATTTTACGAGCGCTAATCCCGCTGCAATGTCGTCCTCATTGCGAACGTCCACTTTAGCAAACAGGGTTTGTGAGCTACCAAGTTGCTCAACACAAGCGTTACCCGCGTCTTGGTTAATGTCGAATAGACAAACATTCATATTGGCGTTTCTAAGCGCTGTGGCAGTGGCTAAGCCAAGGCCAGAACAACCACCGGTGACAATAGCAGTACTACGTTGAAGTATCATCAGCTTCCCATGTGTAATAATGAAGTGATGACTATGTTAATGGGATGTTTGCGGGAAAGCTACGGTGCACCAACGTGTGGGCACCGCGCGGGACGTTATTTTGGCAACTGAATTTTACACTCGTCACTTTGACGGAAAAGGATCAGTGTGTGCCCGATGACCTGCAATTTAATGCCGTTGGTCTCGCGTACGATAGCATCCATGATTAACCCTTTCTCTTCCCTGTCTTCAGAAGGCACCTTAACTTTAATCAGTTCATGGTGACTCAAGGCGTTGTCGATCTCAGCTACAACGCCTTCTGTAAGGCCGTTTGCGCCAAGTTGAACAACAGGCTTCAGCGGGTGCGCTAGGCCTTTGAGAAATTGTTTTTGTTTATTTGAAAGTTTCATGTATTCAATTTTCTTGAAATTAATCTATAAGTTAAAGCTTGAAAACGCGTATTCTAACGCCATCTTCTCTACAATCCTAATGACATTGTACTGGAATGACAAAAAAGAAGCACTCTGCCAGCAGTAAACGTTGGCTAAAAGAACATTTTGACGACCACTATGTGCAAAAAGCACAGAAGGAAGGTTGGCGCTCTCGTGCCGTGTACAAACTCGAAGAGATTCAGCAAAAAGACAAGCTAATCAAACCGGGTATGACATTGGTGGATTTGGGCGCAGCCCCCGGTGGATGGTCTCAATTGGCTGCCCAACTTGTGGGTGACAAAGGTCAGGTGATCGCTTGCGACATTTTGGAAATGGACCCTATAGTGGGTGTCGACTTCCTTCAAGGTGACTTTCGTGAAGAAGCGGTACTTGAGGCATTACTTAACAGAATAGGCGGAAAAACCGTTGATGTTGTATTCTCTGATATGGCACCAAACATGTCTGGGAACGCGTCGGTAGACCAAGCAAGGTCTATGTATTTGTGCGAATTAGCGTTGGATATGTGTCACCAAGTCCTTAAACCCGGCGGGAATTTTGTAATAAAAGTTTTCCAAGGCGAGGGGTTTGATGAGTATTTTCGTGAGCTAAGAAGCGCGTTTACGAGTATAAAAACACGTAAGCCTGATTCTTCTCGCTCCCGTTCCCGAGAAGTCTATTTGGTGGCTTGCGGTTATAAAGTGTAGTAGGCTTAAGGTAACGAGATTCGTTGCGAGTAATTCCTAAACAATACGGTGTAAAAACCAACATTGGTTAATCAGAATTATTCGTTTTTTTAGAGGTTAGTAGCATTGAGCGATATGGCAAAAAATTTAATCTTATGGTTGGTTATCGCCGTTGTGTTGATGTCAGTTTTTCAGAGCTTTTCACCGAGTGAATCGTCTCGTTCACAAACGGACTACACAACATTTCTTAAAGAAGCAGAGCAAGGCAATATTCGCGAAGTTCGCATAAACAACAGCGGAGAGATTCGCGGTACCAAGCGTTCTGGCGAAACATTCAGCACCTTTGTTCCGTATTTCGACGACAAGTTAATTTCAGACCTTGTCCGTTACAACGTGCGCGTTTATGGCGAACCGCCAGAAGAAACGTCGTTCTTAACAACGCTATTCGTTTCATGGTTCCCAATGTTGCTGCTTATCGGGGTGTGGATTTTCTTCATGCGCCAAATGCAAGGTGGCGGTGGCCGCGGTGCAATGTCATTCGGTAAGAGTAAGGCTCGTTTGTTAGGCGAAGATCAAATTAATACTACCTTTGCCGATGTTGCTGGTTGCGATGAAGCTAAAGAAGACGTTGCTGAATTGGTTGATTTCCTGCGCGACCCTTCTAAGTTCCAGAAGCTTGGCGGTAAGATCCCTAAAGGCGTGCTCATGGTTGGTCCACCGGGAACGGGTAAAACCCTACTTGCTAAAGCCATTGCTGGTGAGGCAAAAGTGCCATTCTTCAGTATCTCTGGTTCTGACTTTGTTGAAATGTTTGTGGGTGTGGGTGCATCTCGTGTCCGTGATATGTTCGAGCAAGCGAAAAAATCAGCGCCATGTATCATTTTCATCGACGAAATCGATGCGGTTGGTCGTCAGCGTGGTGCAGGTTTAGGCGGTGGTCACGACGAACGTGAGCAAACCCTAAACCAAATGTTGGTTGAGATGGATGGTTTTGAAGGCCATGAAGGTATTATCGTTATTGCTGCAACTAACCGCCCAGACGTATTAGACCCAGCACTTCTGCGCCCCGGTCGTTTTGACCGTCAAGTGGTTGTTGGTCTTCCAGACATTCGCGGTCGTGAACAAATTCTTAAAGTTCACATGCGCAAAGTGCCTATTGCTGACAACGTAGAGCCAGCACTTATTGCACGTGGTACTCCAGGGTTTTCTGGTGCTGACTTAGCAAACCTTGTTAACGAAGCTGCTCTGTTTGCTGCTCGTAGTAACAAACGCTTGGTTGCTATGGAAGAGTTTGAGAAAGCTAAAGACAAGATCATGATGGGCTCAGAGCGTAAGTCTATGGTGATGTCTGAGGAAGAAAAAACTAATACGGCGTATCATGAAGCAGGCCACGCTATTGTTGGGCGTTTGGTTCCTGAGCACGATCCAGTATATAAAGTGTCAATCATCCCTCGTGGTCGAGCGCTAGGTGTAACCATGTATTTGCCAGAGGAAGATAAATACAGCCATAGTAAACAGCATTTAGAGAGCATGATCTCTAGTTTGTATGGTGGTCGTATTGCGGAAGAAATGACTCTTGGCGAAGCTGGTGTAACCACTGGTGCTTCAAACGATATCGAACGCGCTTCAAGTATTGCTCGTAAAATGGTGACCCAGTGGGGACTATCAAGCAAAATGGGTCCTTTACTCTACGCGGAAGAAGAAGGCGAAGTATTCTTAGGTCGCTCTTCATCGAATTCAATCAGAATGTCGAACCAAACTGCGTTAGCCATTGACGAAGAAGTCAAAGATATCATTAATCGCAATTATGCTCGCGCGGAAAAAATTCTTGAAGAGAATCGAGATATTTTGGAAGCCATGAAAGATGCGTTAATGAAATATGAGACCATAGATGCGCAGCAAGTAGACGACTTAATGGAACGTCGACCTGTTCGCCCACCATCAGATTGGGATGACAGAAAGCCGTCTAGCGACGACAAGCCTACCGGTGGTGAATCTGCGACCAAGAGCAGTGATGACACTAAGCCGTCAGTGGGCAACCCAGGTGACGTACCTAGCTAAGTACTAAACATTTCAAAGTATGGAAAACGCCAGAATCACTACTGGCGTTTTTTTTATCTAGTTTTAATCAGAGTGTTCTAAGGTTTTTTATGCAATTTGGCTCTCATGTTTTAGATCTATCTTTTCCACATGTCATGGGAATTCTAAACGTAACTCCTGATTCCTTTTCTGACGGTGGTAAACACAATACGTTTAATGGGGCATTAGAACACGCCAATAGAATGATAGATCAAGGGGCAACCTTTATTGATGTGGGTGGAGAATCTACCCGCCCCGGCGCCGTGCCGGTAAGCGTTGAAGAAGAGTTAGACCGAGTTATTCCAGTAATAGAAGCTCTACGTGACAATACGGATTGCGTTATCTCTGTAGACACTAGTAAACCACAAGTAATGAAAGAGGCAGTTTCTGCAGGTGCGGGACTCATCAATGACGTACGAGCATTACAACTGCCCGGCGCCATTGAAGTAGCGAGTGACGCTGGCGTTCCTGTGTGTTTGATGCATATGCAAGGTCAGCCGAATTCAATGCAAAACAATCCCTCGTACAATAACGTTGTTGATGATGTTGCCGACTTTTTGCTTGGCAGAGTAATTGACTGTGAGAAGGCTGGGATAAGCACAGATAGAATAATCCTCGATCCGGGATTTGGTTTTGGTAAAACACTTGAACACAACTATCTTCTACTCAAAAAGCTTCCCGAGTTAATGCGGTATGGGTTTCCATTGCTGGTGGGTATGTCCAGAAAATCAATGATTGGACAATTACTTGACAGAAAGTTAGATGAACGCTTGGCTGGAAGTATCGCTCTCGCTACAATTGCAGCACAATTGGGAGCACAGATTTTTCGCGTCCACGATGTACAAGAAACGATGGACGCAGTTCGCATTGTTAAGATGATGCGCGAAGTAGAATAAGGATAAATAGTATGGGCGAACGCAAGTATTTTGGTACAGATGGTATTCGTGGCAAGGTTGGTGAAAGCTTTATTAACCCTGAATTTGTAACCAAACTAGGTTGGGCTGCGGGTAAGGTACTCGCCGGCCGTGGCACCAATAAGGTGTTGATCGGAAAAGACACGCGCATTTCAGGATATATGCTCGAGTCTTGTCTCGAAGCTGGGCTTTCTGCGGCAGGCATCGATATTGGATTGTTGGGGCCAATGCCTACGCCTGCAATTGCATATCTTACCAAGACGTTCCGCTCTGAAGCAGGTATCGTTATCAGTGCGTCTCACAATCCTTACTATGATAATGGTATCAAGTTCTTCTCGTCCGACGGTTTCAAACTTGACGACGAAATTGAGTGCGCCATTGAAGCTCTTCTCGACGAGCCAATGACCTGTGTTGCTTCTGATAAGCTAGGTAAAGCCACAAGGATCAATGATGCTGCGGGTCGTTATATTGAATTTTGTAAAGGCACCTTCCCAACAAAGTTATCACTTACCGGTTTGAAAATTGTGGTGGATTGCGCTCACGGCGCCACCTATCACATCGCTCCTGATGTGCTTCGTGAGTTGGGAGCGAACGTCATTGAAATTGGTACTTCACCTAACGGACTCAATATAAATGATGGTGTCGGCGCAACTTCAATGGGCGGTGTAGTCGAAGCCGTTCTCGAAACTCAAGCTGACCTAGGTTTTGCCCTTGATGGTGATGGCGACCGCATTATGATGGTAGATCATCTGGGTAATATTATCGACGGTGACCAAATAGTCTACATGCTGGCGCGAGATGCCCTTAAAAACGGTCGTCTTCAAGGTGGTGTAGTAGGTACGCTCATGAGTAACCTTGGCCTTGAACTTGCTCTGAATAAGCTAGGTGTACCTTTCGCGCGCAGTAAAGTAGGCGACCGCTACGTAATGGAGCTATTACAACAAAAAGGTTGGCTAATCGGTGGTGAGAACTCGGGGCATGTACTTAATTTATCTACCTCTTCTACGGGAGACGGCATAGTTGCTGGATTACAAGTGATAGGCGCCATGTTACGCTCAGACATGGACCTACATGATTTAAGTTCAGGCTTTGATATGTATCCACAAACCCTAGTCAATGTACGTTACAAAGATACGGGCGAGGATATTTTAGCCAATGCAGATATTCAGCAAGCTAAACAGGAAGCCGAACAAAATCTAGGCAAACACGGTCGTGTTTTACTGAGAAAAAGCGGCACTGAACCTTTAATTCGGGTTATGGTAGAATCGGACAACGAGAGTGAATCTAAGAATTGGGCAGAGCACATTGCGCAAACTGTTCGTAAAGTCGCCAATTGATTGGCATATCAAGAATTTTTACTTTTTATGCTTGTATAATCTAAGTGAAATAGTTAATATCACGCCCGCTTTGAGGTAGGGCTAAGGTCTGAAGTTTGAATAAAAAAATAAGAACGCCTATGGTAGCCGGTAACTGGAAAATGAACGGTAATTCGTCACTAGTTACTGAATTTGTTAATGCATTTAATGATGTTTCATTCGATTTCGATGTATTGATTTGTCCACCATCTCCGTATCTTAGTTTATTCAAAAACGGTAACTTAGCCATTGGTGGCCAAGATGTAAGTGAGTTTGCTAGCGGTGCGCATACAGGCGATATCTCTACGGCGATGCTTACAGAGCTTGGCTGCAACTATGTGATAGTAGGGCACTCAGAGCGCCGTGAAGACCACGGCGAATCAAATGTACTCGTTGCATTAAAGGCAAAAGCGGCAATAAATGCTGGGCTTGTACCGCTAATATGCGTAGGTGAGCCGCTCGACGTTCGTGAAAGCGATAGTGTCGAAGCCTTCATAAGTGCGCAGTTGGATGCACTTAAAGATAATTTAAGTGTTGCTGAACTTAATAAATCAGTGATTGCCTATGAGCCAATTTGGGCAATAGGCACTGGTAAAACAGCAACACCAGAGCAAGCGCAAGACGTTCACCAATTTATTCGCGGCTATTTTGCTAGCATTGATGGTGGTCTCGCTCAAGGTTTACGTATTCTGTATGGCGGAAGCGTTAAACCAGACAACGCGCAAACATTATTTGCTCAGCCAGATGTAGATGGTGGTCTTATTGGTGGAGCAAGTTTGAAAGTGGACGATTTTGTTTCAATTTGCCAAGCGGCAAACTGACGAGGTAATTATGATTTTGTACGAAGTACTTCTTGTTGTTTACTTGATTGTAGCGTTATTGCTCATCGGGTTTGTACTTATTCAACAAGGCAAAGGTGCTGATATGGGTGCGTCTTTCGGCTCAGGTGGCTCAAACACTGTGTTTGGTTCATCAGGTTCGGGTAACTTTATGACTCGCACCACAGCAATCTTAGCAACATTATTTTTCGCCGTAAGCTTATTCTTAGGCAACCTTACTGCAAATCGCGAAAGTGCTGAAGATGAATTCGAAATGCTTCAAGCGCCGGTAACCGTTGAAATTCCGGTACCTGCTAGTGAAGACGTACCAGTGATCGAAGCAGAGGCAGACGACGT
>JALUXV010000583.1 GCA_027013165.1 Alteromonadaceae bacterium | reverse complement strand
GATATAAACCGTTTCAAACTCGTATTGCTGTGGGGACTTGGGGGTTAGCATGGTGAACACTCCGAATTTCACTATGCCTATTAGATCAAAGCCCCAGACTTCCGTCTAGGGCTTTTTCAACAGTCTGAGCAACCTTCGGGTTGCTCTTTTTCTTTCTGTCACCAAAAGTTTATCCCCCCCAATAAAGCCCCACAAAAATAGTAGTATCTAAGGCTTGGTAATTATTTTATTAAACTAAAGTGGAATAAATTGCACATTATTCCAATTCGTTGTCTACACTTTTCTCGTTAGCCCAAATTTTTAGTCCTTTTTAAGAATTACTTTTGCTATTTCTTGCACTTGGGGCCGATTGGCTAGGGCCAATCTTCAACCTGAGGCCATTTAATTGAAAGTCATTCAGGGTTAAAACCTTGGCTCACAGTAACTCAAAATGCAGTTGTAAAGACTCTCAAAGAGCATAACGGCTTGCATTACGACTAACGCGATTTGAGGTTACCCACCTCAAGCGTTATGAACCCTGTTGTAAAGGTACACACTGAATACATGTTTATCGTTACTAAGACACATATTCAGATACTGTAAGATTGTTGATCAGGAGCGATCTATGAAATTGGCGAACCTTTTAAAACAAAAATCTGATTCCAGATATACAGAACATCGCATACAAACGTTAGAACAAAGCTCTACCAGCTTTATGATTGCAAACGCAGACAGAATTATTATCTATGCGAACAAAGCCGTCGTCTCTTTGCTAAAAAGTAGTGAAGCAGAGCTTCGGAAAGTGTTGCCACAATTTTCAGCAGATAACCTCATCGGTCAAAGTATCGACCAATTTCACAAAAACCCCGCGCACCAAAGCAGTATCCTCGCAAATTTGCGCGAAATTATGGTGTCGTCAATCACCGTTGGATCACTTAATTTCCGCTTAACCTTAATGCCGCTTAAAGACGAGAATGGCACCAATATCGGCACCGCTGTTGAATGGTTGGATATTAGTGAATTGTTGTTAAAGAGTGGCATGTTAGACGCCCTTGATCGCTCTCAGGCAGTGGTTGAATATAGCGCTGAAGGTAATGTTTTAAACGCAAATGAAAACTTTCTCAAAATCACTGGTTACGATATCGATGATCTGCGGGGTAAAAGTTATAAGGTGTTGACTTCATCTGATGACAAATCACAGGCGATAAACCGAGAAGTGTGGTTACAAATGAAAGAGGGCAACTACCAAACGGGTGAGTATCGATATATCTCTAGAAACGGAGACGAAGTATGGCTACAGGCTTCATACAACCCGATCCTTAACAGCTCTGGAAAAGTTACTGGTGTGGTGCAATACGCCACCGATATCACGTCAGATAAAATGCGCAATGCGGATTTTGCAGGGCAAATTGACGCAATTAGTAAATCTCAGGCGGTTATCGAATTTCATTTAGACGGTACAATTATAACGGCTAATGAGAACTTTCTTAATACGGTGGGCTATTCACTTACCGAAATCAAAGGAAAACACCACAGTTTATTTGTAGAACCTGAGTATCGCAGAAGCCCAGAGTATCAGGATTTTTGGGCCCAATTAGGAGAAGGCACACACGCAAGCGGAGAGTTTAAGCGTATTGCTAAGGGTGGCAGAGAAGTTTGGATCCAAGCCACTTACAACCCTATTTTCGACGTCAATGGTAAGCCGTTTAAAGTGGTAAAATATGCCACTGACATTACGGCGACAAAAGTTGCCGTTAATGAAATAAAGCGCGTTTTACTGAATCTCTCTGATGGTGATTTAACAACAAGACTAGAAGTTGAATTTGAGGGCGAATTTATTCAAATCAGCGAGGCTATGCGCTCATTTATTGAAAACCTTGTAACCATGATCTCCGAAATTCGCTCAGCATCAGACTTAATTAACACCGCCGCTACTGAAATAGCGCAAGGCAATAGCGACTTGTCGAGCAGAACGGAAGAGCAAGCCTCTAGCTTAGAGCAAACAGCGTCGAGTATGGAAGAGTTAACAGGCACAGTTAAACTTAACTCCGAAAATGCCGATCAGGCTAATGGCTTAGCGTCTCAAGCTTCAACTATTGCCATTGACGGCGGTAAGCTCATAGGACAAGTTGTCGATACCATGGGGTCAATCAATGACTCCGCACAAAAGATATCCGACATCATTGGCGTTATCGACGGTATAGCGTTTCAAACCAATATACTCGCATTGAATGCCGCTGTTGAAGCGGCGAGAGCTGGCGAGCAAGGGAGAGGCTTTGCAGTAGTCGCCTCGGAAGTACGCTCGCTCGCACAACGGTCAGCGGAAGCAGCCAAAGACATCAAGAACTTGATATCAGACTCAGTCAATAAAATTGAGAATGGCAACGAATTAGTAAATAAATCAGGGAAAACGATGGAAGAAATTGTGCTTTCCATCAAGCGAGTTAATGACATTATGGGTGAAATTGCCGCAGCGTCGTCAGAGCAAGCCTCAGGTATTGACGAAGTCAGTAAAGCGGTCTCTCAAATGGATGAAGTGACACAGCAAAATGCAGCGCTTGTGGAAGAAGCAGCGGCCGCAGCTGAAAGTTTGCAAGCCCAAGCACAAAACATGAATAAGCAAATTTCAGCCTTCAAGTTAAGTGAAGAGCACAGTCACACCAACAAAAACACCCTCTCTGCGATTGATAAAATTGCAGTCCCCAAAGCAAGGGAGCGCTTGGCAAAAGTGACTTCACCTGATGAGGACGAATGGGAGTCGTTTTAAGCTAAAAAATCGCGACGGTCGCTTATGGAACATCGAGAGTTTGTATTTACGGCCAAAGATTTTGACAAGGTGCGCGCTATATTGCATCAAAAAGCCGGAATATGCCTTGGTCAGAGCAAAGACTCAATGGTGTATAGTCGGCTTGCACGCCGGTTAAGAGCGCTCAATCTATTGCGCTTCGCTGAATACCTGAACTATTTGGAAAATAACAGCGATGAAATGGAAAACTTCATCAATGGACTAACAACGAACCTCACCTCTTTTTTCAGAGAAGCGCATCACTTTGACACCTTACACAAATATCTATTGTCAAATAAAGGTTATAAGCGCATTTGGTGTGCTGCCAGTAGCACCGGAGAGGAAGTTTATTCAATTGCGATGACCGTGGTGAAAGCCTATCGCACCTTTGAGCCTCCGGTAGAAATAATTGCAACCGATATAGACAGCAATGTTTTGCATAAGGCGAGCCAAGGTATCTATAGCAATGAGATTGCTTCGTCATTGACTTTTGAGGACAAACGGCGTTTTTTCCACAAAGGTACTGGATCTAATCAAGGCTTTGTACGCGTTATTCCCGAACTTCGTAAATTAGTCTCATATAAACAACTGAACTTAATAGATAAACAATGGATAGAAATTCCAGATGACTTAGATATTATTTTTTGTAGAAACGTCATGATTTACTTCGACAAAGCAACACAAGCACACTTATTGAAAAGATTTGCAGCAAAGCTTAAAGATAACGGATTATATATTGCGGGACATTCAGAGACAGTATCAACAATAAACACTCAATTGAAATCGGTAGGAAGAACCGTTTATCAAAAGCGCGGTGAGAATACCTGATGCAAAGCAATTTTGACGCGTCTCCAGAGGCCAACCTTTACTTTGATAGGTATTTCAATTGCAATGCAGTAAAAATATTGCCTGGTGAGTTTTATGCTACCGCTAATGACCACCTCATTGTCACTGTATTAGGCTCATGCATAGCAACTTGCCTTTTCGACCCCGTCAATAACGTTCGGGGAATGAACCATTTTCTGTTACCCCGAGACGACGTGGATAATTCAGCTTTACTATCAGAGTCTGCACGGTATGGAACCTATGCAATGGAGCTACTTATCAATGAAATGCTTAAATTAGGCGCAGATAAAAAGCAAATTGTGGCGAAGGTGTTCGGCGGTGGTAATGTTATGAAAGGGCTAATCAACAATAACATTGGCCAGAAGAATGTTGATTTTGCCTTCGATTATTTAAAAAATGAGTCTATTCCAATAATTGCTAACGATGTGCTTTCTGATTACCCAAGAAAAGTCTATTTTTTTGAACAAGACGGCTTGGTAAAAGTGAAAAAGATAAAGGCACTGCACAATACAACCATCATAGATCGAGAGAGCGAATACCGTATTAGACTCAAAAATTCATCTATGGATAACTCAGTCGACTTGTTTTAGGAGCATTGATGATAAAAGTACTAATAGTCGACGACTCAGCGCTAATACGCAGCCTGTTGTCGGAAATTATATCCTCAACTGCGGATATGGTGGTTGTCGGCACTGCACCGAACGCTTATATTGCTCGCGATATGGTAAACGAGCATAGCCCTGACGTTATCACGTTGGACATTGAAATGCCGAAAGTCGACGGCATCACTTTCCTATCAAAACTAATGAAAGCAAGACCCACCCCCGTGGTAATGATTTCGACGTTAACGGAAAAAGGTGCTGAGGCCACCCTCAGAAGTTTAGAACTGGGCGCTGTCGACTATATTCCTAAACCCAAAATAGGTGTTGCAGAAGGCATAGAAAAATACAGCTCGCTTATTGTTCAAAAGATTCGACTTGCATCGCAGTCGAAAGTCAAAAAGTTATCTACCAGCTCAAAAACCAAGCAGCAATCAATCATAACTGGTACTGAAAAAGTCATTGCTATTGGCGCGTCAACGGGTGGAACCATTACGATTAAGCACTTTTTGGAATCTATGCCCGCAGATGCTCCTGCAATAGTGATCACTCAACATATGCCTCCTGGGTTTACCAAAACCTTTGCACAACGTCTTAATGCGTCTTGCAGCGTTAACGTGGCGGAGGCTCGTGGTGGAGAAAGATTGTTACCAGGCTATGTGTATATCGCTCCAGGAGATTCTCACTTGGGTATCGAACGAAGTGGTGCAGATTACCGCACCGTATTGATAGATTCAGAACGCGTTAGTGGTCACAAGCCTTCTGTCGACGTCCTTTTTGAGAGTGTGAGTACCGCAGCAGGTAAAAATGCCATAGGTATTATCATGACAGGAATGGGCAAGGACGGCGCAAGTGGAATGCTTAAGATGAAACAGGCTGGTGCGTACACACTGGCACAAGATGAGGCGTCATGCGT
>JALUXV010000582.1 GCA_027013165.1 Alteromonadaceae bacterium | reverse complement strand
CCGAAACCTTGATAGGTATTAGCCTGGTTGGAATCACCGATCTGATCTACATCAGAATCGTTGTTATTTCCAAGCTGATCCGTATCGTTTTGGTTCATGCTACCGGTCTGATCAACCGCAGAGGTATTGTCATCTCCAACTTGATCTACAGTAGAGTTATTCATAAATCCGGTTTGGTTAACGGCAGAACCGTTTCCGCTACCGGTTTGGGTAACTACACTGCTATTGGATTGAGCAAAAGCTGCTACAGAGAACAATATTGCGAATGCACTTAATAAATTTTTCATAAAAATTGTAAGGTTGTGGGGAAAAGCAGTTGCCTGCTTATCGCTTTGATTTTTGATCTAGACCACCGCCCTGATAAACACAGGGCAGTGGAGCAGATCAATTAAATATCAATTGAGATTAGTCGTTCTGAGTAACTGTACTGCTGTTTCCGTTTCCAGTCTGAAGAACTACAGACATGTGCTGAGTTCCGTTCTGAGAAACGTTGCTTAGGTTAGAGTTACCAATTTGGTCAACATCTGACATGTTGTTGAAACCATCTTGTGCAACATAAGACTCGTTCAAGTCTCCAGTTTGGTTAGCAGTAGAGATGTTCTCATCCCCGTCTTGAGTCGCGTTAGCGATGTTCTCGTTACCGATAGAAGTGTTCTGAGCGTCGTTCAAGTCACCGAACTGTCCTATATAAGCACTGTTCATGTCACCTACTTGATAGTTTCCGAAGAATCCACCGTTAGCGTCGTTCATATCACCTACTTGCTCGATAGCAGAAACGTTCATGTCTCCGTACTGTCCAGTACCAGAGTTGTTGTCGTTTCCGATAGAAGAGTTGGTAGCTGTGTTGTTGTTACCTTCTTGGTTGATACCCCAAATAAGGCTTCCACCACCACCTAGGTTGCGCTCTCCTTGTTGGAAAGAAGAAGCGGTGTTAGAGTCTCCAGTTTGTGTGATCTTGAACTGGTTCTGAAGACCGTCTTGTCTCAAGTTGTCCACAACGTTGTTGTTTCCAAGCTGATCAACATCGGCGTCGTTCTCGTTACCAGTTTGGTACACACCCCAAAGACCTCCGTTAGCTACATTACCTACACCAAATTGATAGATATCAGAAACGTTGTCAGCACCCGCTTGACGCGTACCGGCGTTGTTACCATCACCTAAAGATGTAGTGTAAGCAAGGTTGTCGCTACCTGATTGGTAAGTACCCCAGATAAGTCCGGTACCACCACCTTGGTTTCCGTTACCTTCTTGATAAGTAACAGAGGTGTTGCTCGTACCGTCTTGTGTAGTGTAGAATTGGTTGTTGTTACCAATTTGATCTACATCAGAGTCGTTGGTGGTTCCGAACTGCTCTACTTCAGAGTCGTTGTTGTCACCAATTTGGTCAACGTCAGAGACGTTCATCAATCCAGATTGCAATACGGATGAGGCGTTGCCATTACCGTCCTGGAATACATCACTATCATTCATTTGGGCAAAACCCACAGTTCCGAATAATAGAGCTGCTGCGCATAAAACTACTTTTTTCATAATTGTTTGATTTAAGTATAAGGATTAGGAATTAGTTTACTCTTTCATGTTTTCACTCGCAGTAAAGCTATCGCGTGGTTTGGTCAAGGCACACGAATCCCGGCTTCACTTGATGTGAATTTTAAATAACTGTTTTTTAAGTATTTACACACTAATGCCTTACAGCATTAAATTGTAAATTGGGTTTGTTTTGAAAATTGCAGCAGATGACTTCGCGTCTTACTTTAGCTGCTTCTGAGGGGATATAGCAATCTCTTGCGGAATAAATATCGGAAAAAATCCACGGGCTAAAAAAGGGATATTTCCTGTTGATTTTTCCAAAGGTTTAAATTGTAGTATAAGTCTTACAAAGTAGGAAAAATATGCCGACATCATACCCGATTTCTTCGGCAAAGAACACAAATATATTCGGAGCGCTATATGTTAATATTTTGTTAAATTAAAAAATACAACGAAAACGATTTCGGAACACCCGTAGAACTACGTAGAAACACCTACTTAATTGGTAAATAAAAGTTCACGATATTTTGTAAGCGGCCACAATTGATCATCCACAAGAAGCTCTAACTTATCACAACTGCGTCTAATATCCTGAATATGAGGCAGTACCTTTGAACAATACGCTTCTGCTCGCTCACTTGCCGGCAAAACATTTGCTTGTTTTCGCTCCAGGATCATCTGGGCCACTCCTTTATTGATATCGCGAATATGACTCGAAATCTGCTCCAACAACTGCATTGGTTCTTCTGTAAAGTCTGTTGTGGTTTTCCCGTACACTGCTTGAAGGCCGGCTATATTCTCTAACAGTATATTTTGATAACGTATCGCTGTAGGAACGACATGGTTTCTGGCAATATCGCCAAGCACTCGTGATTCGATCTGAATACGCAGTGCATATTCTTCTACCTCGATCTCATAGCGGGCTTCTACTTCGGTCTTGCTCAAGATTCCCAAGGATTCGAATAAGGCTATGCTTTCTTTGCTGATCTTTGCCTTCAAGGCTTCTGGCGTCTTCTTGGCATTGGACAGTTTTCGCTTGGCCGCCTCCTTTTCCCAGGCAGCTCCATAACCGTCTCCCTCGAAACGAATGCGCTTAGAGTCCTTAATATATTCTCTAAGCACATTGAATATGGCATCGTCCTTTTTCATGCCCTTTTTATCGATCAAGGCATCCACCTCTTCTTTGAATTCTTGCAGTTGCTTGGCCACTATAGCATTAAGCACTGTCATGGAGTTGGCACAATTAGCGCTGCTTCCAACTGCGCGGAACTCGAATTTATTTCCGGTAAAGGCAAAAGGAGATGTTCTGTTTCTGTCTGTATTGTCTAGTAAGATCTCCGGGATCTTACCAACCACATTGAGTTTGAGCTCTGTTTTTTCCTGCGGAGATAATTTCCCGCTGGTCACCTTTTCTAATTCATCTAAAACTGCGGTGAGTTGCGAACCGATAAATACAGAGATTATAGCTGGAGGAGCTTCATTGGCACCCAAACGGTGATCGTTACCCGCACTGGCTATAGAAGCACGTAAAAGCGCTTCGTGAGTATTGACCGCTTTGATGGTATTGATAAAGAAGGTCAAAAACTGCAGATTTTTCATCGGAGTACTTCCCGGACTCAGTAAATTGATCCCCGTATTGGTTTGCAAAGACCAGTTGTTGTGCTTGCCCGATCCGTTTATGCCCGCAAAGGGCTTCTCGTGAAATAGCACTTTGAAATGATGACGCTTAGCCACCTTGTCCATCACATCCATTAATAAGGAGTTGTGATCGACAGCTAAATTGGCTTCTTCAAAAATTGGAGCTAATTCGAACTGATTCGGCGCAACCTCATTGTGTCTCGTTTTCACCGGGACACCGAGCAGCATACATTCGTGTTCCAATTCTCGCATAAAGTTCAATGCGCGAGATGGAATCGATCCGAAGTAATGATCATCTAACTGCTGGCCTTTGGCCGACGCATGGCCCAAAAGTGTACGGCCCGCTAACATGATATCTGGGCGAGCAGCTGCTAAGGCAGCATCAATTAAGAAATACTCTTGCTCCCAACCCAAAGTCGCATTGACCTTGCTTACGTTCTTGTCGAAATAGCGCGCAACAGCAGTAGCAGCTCCATCAACGGCTTGTAAAGCTCTTAATAGAGGGGTTTTGTAATCCAAGGCCTCTCCCGTATACGAAACAAATACTGTAGGCACACATAAAGTAGTGCCATAAACAAAGGCTGGAGAAGTAGGGTCCCAAGCTGTATAGCCTCGAGCCTCAAAGGTATTTCTAATGCCTCCGTGAGGAAAACTACTGGCGTCGGGCTCTTGCTGTACCAATTGACTGGCGCCCAATTTTTCTATAACGGTTCCGTCGGACTGGGTTTCAAAGAAGGCATCGTGCTTTTCTGCTGTGGAGCCTGTTAGCGGCTGAAACCAATGCGTATAGTGGGTAGCACCTTTAGAGATAGCCCATTCTTTCATACCCGCGGCGATATGCCCTGCGGTCTGTCTGTCTATCTGATCGCCCTTCTCTATGGCTGCCTGAATGGTTTGGTAGGCATCCGAAGTTAGATACTGCCGCATTGCAGCATCGTTAAATACGTGTTTTCCAAAAAGCTCTGAACGTCTTCCGGCTTCTTCAACCTTTTTTATATCACGCTGTAAAGCGGTTTGCAGTGCATTAAAACGAATTTGTGCCATAAGTCCGATTTTTGGCAAAAATACAATTTAAAGGACACAAAATTATAGAATCTAAAATTTGACCCCCTATTTTTATGGGGGTATCAACAAAATATTTGATTTTGTTGAAAACTTACCCCCTATTTCTTTAGCGGTTCATTAAAGAATATTACTTTTGCAGCGTTCATTTAATATTGAAGTATATATATTATGAGTAAATCTAAACTAGAGTACATTTGGTTGGACGGTTACTACCCCACCCAAAACATGCGAAGCAAGACCAAAGTGGTTGATGATTTCAGTGGAAAATTGGAAGATTGTCCTATCTGGTCTTTTGACGGCTCTTCTACCAAGCAAGCGGAGGGTAACTCATCTGACTGTTTGTTAAAACCCGTAGCTATTTATCCAGACCCTGCACGTAGAGATGGGTACTTGGTTATGACAGAGGTATTGAATGCTGACGGAACTCCACACGAGTCCAACGCACGTGCCACCATTGATGATGACGATAACGACTTCTGGTTTGGATTTGAGCAGGAGTACTTCATTATGGACAAGCACACCCAGCTTCCCCTAGGTTTCCCAATTGGCGGATACCCTGGACCTCAAGGAATGTATTACTGCTCTGTAGGTGGAAAGAACACCCACGGACGTGATTTCGTTGAAGAGCACGCAAACTTGTGTATCGACGCTGGATTGAACTTTGAAGGGATCAACCAAGAGGTTGCTTCCGGACAGTGGGAATTCCAATTGTTCGCTAAAGGAGCAAAGAAAGCTGGAGATGAGATCTGGGTAGCCCGTTACTTATTAGACCGTCTTACAGAACAATACGACTACTATATTGAATACCACCCAAAACCTGTAAAAGGTGACTGGAACGGATCTGGTATGCACGCGAACTTCTCTAACACTACCTTGCGTACTTGTGGATCGCAAGAG
>JALUXV010000581.1 GCA_027013165.1 Alteromonadaceae bacterium | reverse complement strand
TTCGAGGTTTTAAACTTTTAGGTAATCAGCAAGTTGATGCTGATGTATTGAGAATGAAAATCAACGCTGCCTCTTACACCGATTTAATCATAGTAGAACCGGCCATCATTATGGGCGAACTAAGTATGCTATGTACTAAAGGGTTTGCATGCGGCATGTCAGCCTTGTTAGATCCCGATGCCACTATTATGAGCAATATGGCGAGTCAGCTAATCATAGATCCGAGTATGGTTAAGGCAAATATTGTCTTCAATGAAAATTTAACTGACGCTTTAAAGATGCTCAGTCAACAAAAAATCGATTACCTAGTTTTTGGCACAACCACATCACAGCGAAGGGAACTGACCAAATATTTTGAAGTTGTGAAGCTAAAATCTGTGTTACTTAATCACGTGATACACAAAAAGCATCTGCCACTGCTGCGAGAGCTTCAAGAGGCAATGATTCAACGTCTCAATTCCTTTGAACACGAAGATAAAATTGATATCTGACACACCAACATGAAAAAAAGCGCACATTTACAACAGTGTAAATGGCGCTTTTTGGGAACTACTTAATTACTGAAGCAAAATCTCAGCGGCTGTTTCGATGCCCATGTCTACTTGCTCATCTCTTTGGTCCGTCGTAAAGAAAGGGACTTCAATATCAACGGGAATACCCAGCCCTTCAAACCAACTACCGTTTGCACTTAGGTAGTACTCATTCGACATTCCAATCTCAAAGCCATTAGGTAAGTTCCACTCCAGTACATTCGATAGTGCACCGTGAGTAGCCTCTCCTACTAACAAAACATTGGGAAGTTGGGCCATACTCAGTACAAATGTTTCTGCTGCTGAAACCGTGTTCGAACTTGTAAGCACTACAATTGAACCATGATAAGTTACTCGCGCACTGGGCTGAATGTAAACGTCTCTTAATGGTGTTCGTCCGTTGCCATCACGAGCTTGCTTACTAAATGCATGATACTCGCTTGGTGCAAATCGACTCGCTATTGCCATACTCACAAAATCGTAACCTCCATCATTGGTGCGTACGTCAATAATAAGCCCGTTAACATCGTCTAAATCACTTAGCGCATCGTCTAATATGGCATCGACTTTATCCAGAGTATCTGTGGTTAAAGCTAATTCATCGTCTGTTACTTGTGAATAGCCTAACATGCTACCAACGAACAGGTACCCTAACCCTTCATTCTTAAACCATCTAATGCGACCTTCAGCGGCAGACCTTATAGCATCAGGGCTGGCTGCATAACTAGCCACCAGATCCCATTGATACTGTAGACTGTCAGCGACATATCCGTTGATATCATCAACTAATTGCTGAGTTAATATCTGTGGATCAATGGGATAGGACAAACCATTTAGTGACGCGTATTCCGCGATGAGCTCTTCTATCAATATTGGTTTAATAAACTCTTTGTAACTCAGACCATCTGGCGTAAGGACATAATTGTGGCTATCAGCCATAGGTACTAATGTATTTGCCATTGCAGTAAACAATTGCTCGTTAGTTGAAGCTGACGTCAGCTCTGCACCAGCAGTTTGTACAACGTCTGCCCAATTCACATTGTTACGATCGAAATCTACATAATACTCTTCGAAGATTTGGGAATACATGTCAAATAAATCAGTTGCATCATAGTCAGTTGAAGAAACATCACTTAGGACAATTAGATCAGTCTGACAGGAATTTGGTAGTCCATTCACTCGTTCAAAGAAATACCCCGGGGGACCAAAAGTAGTAGTTCCCACCCCCGAAAACCACTCTAACTCGTCGGCATTACCAGTTTTTCTGAGCAGACGTTCAACTTTACTTGTGTCAAGGTCTGCTTCATCAAGGGTCAAAAAACAATAATCAGTTGTATATTGATAAATTCGAGCACTGTCAGTTCCGATATTAACACTCAGTCCATACCCAGGGGCCACCCACACACCTTGATAGTCCTCTGAAATTGGGTCTGGTACGGGTACATTCACAATTCTATCTTTATTGTTTGACCCACATCCGGCAAGTACAACCGCAGCAAGCACGGTGACAGCAAATTGATTAAAAAATCGGTTTTTCATAGTATTCCTCATCGTGTAGCACAGAGTTATCGTGAATAGCTTGTTGAATTCATTTTTGCCACAACAAGCAACAAGCCAAGTTACGAAGAACATGCTAAAAAGGGCACAGTGAAATCAGGGTGAAAGAAATCTACCAATTATTTATCACCGCAATTTCACCTTGAACGCGGTACTGTGGACGAACTTTTATGGAAAGGAATTAAGTTTGTGCAACAAGAAAATTTATCCATTCTGCTTATTGAAGATAACCTAGCACTTGCAGGTCAAATTACGCGATTTCTTGAAGGGTTGGGTTGGCAAGTCGATTTTGCAGATAGAGGGCATCAAGGTATGCGACTAGCAACGTCTCAACAGTTTGATGTAGTGATACTTGACCTAAACCTACCTGATTGCGACGGATTAACCGTGTGTGAACATATTAAAAAGCATCAAACACGAATAACGCCAATATTAATGTTAACAGCTCGTGATGCGTTCGAAGACAAAGCGAAAGGTTTTGCTCAAGGCACCGACGACTACCTCACCAAACCATGCGATTTACGGGAGCTTGCCATGCGGTGCAAGGCGTTAGCTCGTCGCCCCTCACTACATAGTGACACGTTAATAAAAAAGGGGCGATTGAGCGTTGACTCCCGCGCATTCTCGGTAGAGTGGGAAAACGAACCCATAAAAGTCACTAAGGTGGGATTTAAAATACTTAAAGCGCTAATTGACGCTCATCCTTACCCTATTGCCAGAACAGATTTACTTCAGCATGTATGGGGGGATGAACCACCTGAAAGTAATGCGCTCAAATCACATATTTACAGCTTGCGTAAGTCCATAGAGCATCATTCTAAACAAACTATTTTAAAAACCATAAGCAATGTTGGTTATCAATTACAGGGCCTAGACGATGAGGAATAAACCACTGTTTTACGGGATTCGGTGGCAGCTATTTTTTGGTTTTGGCGCATTGGTTATTGTGGTGAGCCTTTTCTATGCAAGGCTAACCTTCTTATTTGTAGAAGTTACTGAAGACGTTGTTGCATCTTATGTTATCCAGCAAAAACTCAACCAACCTACTAGCGAAAACAACCATGGCGAAAGCCTTCTGGTAAATATTAATCAACTAGCCCAGCAAAGCTCTGGCTATATTAGTGCGGAAGTTTTTGAACATCAAAGTGTATTTACGCCAACCCGACATGATGAAACTCTGTACCGTTTTCACACGCCAGAAGTAAAAGGATATGCGACAAAAGTCAGCACAGACGCTACCCATACATGGTTTGTAATCAATGCGAAAAATCTACTGCCGCTTGCCACCTATTCAGAGGTATTCGGGGTGTTTTTGGGCGCTATCACGATAGGTGCTGTCGTGCTTGCAGTATTAAGCACTTGGTTTTTAGCGTCACGCTTATCGGCTCCTCTACGCCAGCTTACTCATTCTGTTGAACAACAAGAACCCGGTTCAACATTTGCGCGCCCCAATGATTCAAAAAACGATGAAATTGGACAGTTAGCATTGGCTTTCGAGCAAACCTATGGCGAGCTACAAAGAGCTTGGAAAAGAGAGCATGACTTTGCTAGCGACGTTAGCCATGAATTGCGAACCCCTATTGCACTAATACGCAACACCCTTTCTTTAAACACTACGAACGAAATGTCGAATGCTGACAAACAGCTCTTGAATCAAAGTACTGACACACTGCAAAACACCGTTGAAGTACTGCTCGCCATTGCACGAAAAGAAAACCTCGTGTTTTCCGTACACAACTTTCACCCCATAGTAGAGCGTACAATTCTAGCCTTGTACCATTCAAACTCGTCAATCATGTTCGAGGTGAATGTTGATCTACCGGATAAAACTTCCGTGGTGGGAAACCCTCACCTTATAGGGCTACTATGTCAAAACCTTATTAACAATGGCTACTATCACGGTGGCGAATCAGGCATGCGGATATATCAACGAGGTAAGGAAATTATTTTTGAAAATCAGCTGCCCGTTAAAAAATCAGATGCTAATTATCAGGGCTTAGGTCATGGACAATACCTTGTTAGAAGAATGGTCGAAGTTATGGGTTGGGAAATGGCATTGAACGTAAAAAACAGTACCTACCAGGTATTAATTACGCCTAAGATTGTACTTGGCGCGTAAAATGAATCCCATCCACACAAACCAAACAATCTGACTTAGTCCAAAGATCGCACCAGCGACTTCCAACGACGGATGTAAGGTTAAGCAACCTATTACACCTATGATAAAGCCGAATATATGTATAGCTTTAGGGCATATCTTTCGTTGCAACATAACCCAGCTTAGAGCTGTTAACCATATTCCACCAACCCATTCAATGCCGTCTCCTAGTCCCATTTGGATGGCAAAAATAACGAACCAGACTTCTGTTTGTTCCTCTGATGGTAATTGAAGTAAATACTCAATGGTGAAAAGCGCAATCAAGCCAATAGAAAAGCAATACGCTGACCATATAAATCCGCACACAGCGACCAATTGTGTTGCAACCGTTGTATGCGCACCTAACCAATGGTTAATAGCTCGACAAAGCACCATTAAACAGCTTGCGAAAACGATAAAAATGATGAAATACCAAAGCTGAAAAAATCGTCCGTGGGACAAAATAAACGCAAGTCGTTGATGCGGGTTGAGATTAATACCTGGTTCAATCCAGAAGATCATAATAAAACCAACCACAAAACACGCGGCACAACAGACTGATGCCACAGCAGCTTTATGATTCTGATTGAATATAGACAAAAATGAGTCCCTTCATTAATACTAAACGCGGTGTTAATAGTACGACTGAATAAGTTACCGAGCAAATACCGCTTTGATTCAGCAAGCGTTAAATAGATGCCTTTTTTGTATTTATACACAGTAACCAAAAGTATAAAAATACGGTAATCTATATATAAAGATTAACTTAACTGTGTATTTTTATGATGTCTCGTGTGTTCACAACAGCACTTATTGTGTTTACGCTCACTCTCACTGGTTGCTTGAAAGAAGATAAGCAAGGTTTAGGGCGCTATGGCATGCTCAATGAAGGCACCCCAGAATACACCGCCGTGGCCTTTCTAACTAACATTTACGAAGGTGAAGATGTTAATCTAGCGGCGGACTTAAGTACCGAAAGCCTATCTCGTGTTATTCGTAGCTATCATACAAACCGCAACGTTCAGCGTCACCTACTCAATCTTAGATACGACACCGTAATTATTAAGCCTCAAAGTGCGAACCGTGTGGGTAGAAGCGAATTTGCAGAAAAGGCCACTATCACTGTATTTCTCAGTGGCATGCTACATGACGATAAAATTGAAGATATTCGTAGCCTTGATTTAGTCAAAGAACACGGTGACTGGAAAGTCGCACGGGTTTATCCTGATAGGTTTATGTAAGTGAGTAAACACCACATTTGGTTAAAACATCAAACGCGGTGTTTGTAACAGCTTACCGGGAAAGCTATCGCCCTACCGCAATACCCTCTCGTCTGGGGTCTGCTCCGCCAATCAATTTACCATCTTGCACTTGAATGCCGTGTAACCCACTGTTGAGATCAACTACTCTAACGTTGTGCCCCAGAGCTTGTAATGGTGCTTCGAGCTCAGCAATGGGTGTTCCAGCCTCAAGAGCAGTGTAATCATTGCGATTGGTGATCTTGGGTAGGTTTATCGCTTGTTGAATATCTAATCCTAAATCTAAAACACCAATTAAGGTTTGCGCCACATAACTCACAATTCGGCTTCCGCCCGGAGAGCCAACCACCACAGAAAGCTCGTGATTTTCGTCAAATACCATAGTTGGACTCATAGCACTACGCGGGCGTTTACCGGGTTCAACTCGGTTTGCCACTGGGAAACGACTTTGCACTGGGTTAAACGAGAAATCGGTGAGCTGGTTGTTCAGTAAAAAACCACCCACCATCAACCCCGAACCGAACATAAACTCAATGCTCGTAGTCATTGAAATAGCGTTACCTTTACTATCAACAATGGAAATATGAGAAGTATTAGGTTGTTCCATATTCACGCCAGCAGTGAGCATGGCAGTGTCGTAAGGGGAGCCCGCCCGTGCACGTCGCCATGGCTTGTCAGGAGAAATCTCCTCAGCACGCCGTGATAAGTAGGCATCGTTTATGAGAGCTGCGTAGGGAAGATTTGTAAAATCAGAGTCTGCAATATACTTTTCTCTATCAGCATATGCATTTGCGCTCGCTTGTGTGTAAAGGTTGGCGAATTCTACAGAACTTGGCGAGAATTCACTAAGCTCAAAACCTTCTAACATTTTAAGAAGTTGAAAAACACTGACTCCACCAGAGCTTGGTGGCGCCATACCGCATATCTGATGGTCTCGATACAAACCACAAACAGGATCCCTTTTCACCGGTGTGTAAGAGGCTAAGTCCTCAAGTGTCATATTACCGGGGTTGATCGACGCTGAATTTACCGCTTTAACAATTTTTTCAGCCAGCTCACCGGTGTGCAGGTAATCCACACCATGTTCCGCAATACCTTGAAGGGTTTTAGCTAAATGGCGATTCTTTCTGATACTCCCTTCTCGCAAAGGTATACCTGCGGGGAAGAAGTAGGTTGCACTACTGGGAAACTCTCGCAGCCCAGGATGATAATCAAGTGCAACCAAACGCGCTAAGCGAGGCGAGACTTTAAAGCCCTCTGTTGCTGTTGTGATAGAATCGTCAAATAGTGTGTTCCACGGTAAAACACCAAATTCTTGATGCGCCATTTCTAACGCGCGCATTGCACCTGGTACACCGACGGATTTACCGCCCACAACGGCATCAATCCATTTCATCGGCGTATTGCCTTGCATAAACCAATGTGAGTTTACTGCTTTGGGCGCCGTTTCTCTGCCGTCAAAAGTGTGAAGCACTTTGTTTTCATTATCCCAATACAAAATGAAAGCACCGCCACCAATACCAGAAGATTGGGGTTCAACTAAGCTGAGCATAGACTGAACAGCAACCGCTGCATCTATTGCACTTCCACCCCGCTGCAAAATATTTTTGCCCGCCCAAGACGCGTAAGGATTGGCCGCAACAACCATATAGTCGTTAGCGACAAAGGCTTGCTTATCGACATAACCCGTTGCTGCCTCAGGTTCACCCGCTTCTCTAGGTTGTGTTTGACTAACACCGGTGTTGACGAAAAGGATACTTGATAAGGCGACATAAATAATTGATTTGGCGAGGTGCCATCGAGTTTTCAAAATTCCACTTCCTATTACGAATTCAATTAGCGAAGACGAGTATTCATTCTAATTTGAACACAGAGCATTTGAGGCAAGATTAAAATGTAACGCGTGCAGAATCTGGTAACAAGCCCTAATAAAGTAAATTCACAGGAATTCTTCGCACGCTAGGATGTTTTAGGTATTATGCCCAGCAGCTTTAAAAATCAATACAATACGACATGATTAAGACTCTTCCCTACGCCATCAAACACAGCGGCGGCCCATTAGTACTCATTGTACTCACTTTAATCGCCTATTTTATAGAGCCATTGTCTGGTGAATGGCTTTCCTACGATCGCTATGCTATTCAGGGGTTTGAAACCTGGCGTGTCCTATCTGGAAATATTGTCCACACCAACGGTTACCACGTTCTGCTCAATATCGCAGGCCTAGTCTTGTTGTGGGCCCTTCATGGAGAACATTATGATATCGGAAAATTTTTAAAAGTTTTTGTATGGTGCGCGTTAGGTACGAGCGCAGGCTTGTATTTATACTCTCCCGATATGATTTTATACGCTGGACTATCCGGGGCATTACACGGGCTGTTTGTGTGGGGCGCCATGATGGATATCTACAATCAAGTAAAATCAGGATGGTTACTTCTTTTTGGTGTGGGTATAAAGCTTTTTCACGAACAGTGGTTTGGTAGTAGCGACAGCGTAGCCATGCTCATCGATGCCACAGTTGCTGTAGACGCACACTTATATGGCGCATTTGCTGGCTTTATTATCTTCGAGCTTATGTACGTTTTCTCTCGTTCGAAAGAAATTAAAAAAACACTCAAATAGTGCGGATAATGCCTATTGTGAAGAAGCGACGAACTTTTTACAGCACGCCGCCCCTGCATGGGACTCGGCACCATTAGTCATGCCTCCGTCGGCTGTAAAAACTCCAACGCTCCTACTCTAGCATCTCTCAAGTATTGTTCCCTCGCCTCTCCTAAAAGCAGCTATAGTGTGCCCTAAACTAGAAGCGAGAGAACATAAGATCATAAGTTCTCTTCAAATAGCTTGTAGATACGTCGATATTCATCCAACCAAGAGCTTGGTTGCACAAAACCGTGTGGTTCCACCGGATAGATAGCGGTTTCAAAATCTTCTTTTTCAAGCTCGATCAGTCGTTGCACCAATCTAACGGTATCAACAAAGAATACGTTGTCATCAACCATAGGTGCATTGATTAATAATGGTTTCTCAAGACCTTCTGCATAATAGATAGGTGAGCTCTTGCGATAAGCAATTGGATCAACGTCTGGCGTGTTGAGAATGTTTGCAGTATATGGCGTGTTGTAATGTGCCCAGTCGGTAACAGGGCGCAGTGCCGCGCCTGCTGCAAACAAGTCAGGTGCATTAAACATTGACATAAATGTCAGGAAACCACCATACGAGCCACCGTAAGTACCTATGCGTTCACGGTCTACGTTAACGTTATCTACCAACCAATTCACACCGTCTCGTAAGTCTTGCACTTCAGGTGTACCCATTTGACGATAAATCGCGGTACGCCAATCTCTACCGTATCCCGCTGACGCTCTGTAATCCATATCCAGTACTACGTAGCCTTGTTGCACCAGCATGCTGTGAAACATAAATTCACGGAAGTAACCAGACCAGCCCATGTGCGCATTTTGCAAATACCCAGCGCCATGATTAAACACAACCGCCTTATTTGGTGCTCCAGTATTGTAATTCTCGGGAAGGTATACACGGGCATAAATTGGAGCTTGCGTGTGCGATGATGGGATCTCAATCACTTGGGGAACCGCCCATGGCAACGCGCTAAATTGCTCACTTACCGTATGGGTAATTCTAGTCGCGCCGCCTTCACCATTAGCACTGCTAATGTAAAGCTCTGGTGGTTGAGTAACTTTACTATGCGACAAAAGCAGGGTCTGATCATCGGGGCTCAACGAGAACTCTGTCATGCCGTTCAGGTCTGTCACCGCTCGAATTTCGCCAGAATCCACATCAACGCGATAAACTTCGTAAATTCCGGGGTGCTTCTCATTTGCCGTATAGTAAATAAATTGGTCGTCGCTACTAACTACAGGTGAGTCCACAATGTATTCACCAAACGTAAGTGCTTTAGGTGTTTCACCAGGTACTTGCACGTACAAATGCGCATAACCTGTATGTTCAGATTGATAGTACAAAGTTGGACTGTTCTTCAACCAAAGGCATTGAATCGATAATTAACCCACGCATCGTCATGCAATCGATGTTGCGTATTGAGTGTTGCGTTTTCAAGGTCAACCGTTGCGATCCAACGGTCTTTGTTGTCCCACGCTTCTAGCATTACAGCAACGTGCTTACCAGATTTGTGCCAGCGTATTGAAGGCTCTGTCCAATACCAGCTTGACAATAAGGTAATATCTCTTGGCAAACGATTGATAGTATATTCTTCACCATTTGCTTGCGCATTTTCTCGTTTAACATCGGCTAACACGTCGTCGTTGTAACCGGGAAGTGATACAAAGCTCAGGGCCTGCTTTTGACCGGTTTCTAGGTTGAGTAACCAAAGGTCATGATTCACCGGCTCAGCATCTGCAACTCGCCTACGTACTGACTTGCTAGCAATTCTGCCATCTTCTTGGATGTAATGCGGCATAATGTCGCTATCATCACGACTTGGAGCGCTTTTGGTCGTGGCAACAACCGCATAATTTCCCGCTGGGGAAACTCGCATTCCCGCGATACGGTGCCCTTTATCAAAGTAAAAAGTATCTCGAGCCACACTGTCATTTTGCGCTGCAAGTTGTGATTCTGCATCTGCTCGGGCAAGGCGATTGTTTCGCTGTGTTTGAATGTATTCAATCAAAGAGATTTGTTCTTCGGCTATCAAATCCTTCGGCGGCTTAACCGCTTGAGGCTTGTCTGCAAAAGCCCATCTGAATATTTCTTCGCGCTGACCTGATTCAAGGTCAATAGCAACAACATGATCGCTTGCGTATGCCATCAATCGACCATCGGTCATAAAGGTTAATGTATTTAGCGTTTGACCACCTTTATTCAACAAAACGGTATCGCCGTTTACGAAACGAATGTAGATACTATCTTCAAAACTGTAGGCAATGACACCGTCGTCTCTAATGACTTTTTCATCAAAGCGGTACTCGTGTACATCACTTAGCGGGATAATAGATGATTGACTCGGGTTACTGATTAACGCAGTGTAACTGTCACGAATTACGCTGCCCTCGCGCTTTCTGTCGTACACCAAAGCACTACCATCAATCGACCACCCCATACTGCTGGGGGCACGGCCAAGCCAATCTGGATCGGCCATAATTTGGTTTAGCGTTATAGTTCCCGTAGTGGTTGTCGATTCAACGGCAGGGAGCATTACGCCAACAGTAGGTCTGGTGGTTGATTCCGTGCTAGTTTGTGTTTGAACTTCTGAGGTAGTTGATGAGCAAGCTGCTAATGACACAGACAAGCATACAGAAGCCACTATAGTGGTAAGTTGTTTCATGGTTCCGTCTTTGTATTGTTGTAGTACGCGGTATTATAAGCGGCTTATGATTAAGAAGGTCAAGATTCATCGACATTCATCTAACATCAAACGCATCCATAATCGGTTATTTACAGTATAACTAACACAACAACACAATAAGGATTTAACCAATGAAACGCATTTCAACACTCATTTTTTCACTATTACTAAGCAGCGTGGCGCTTGCAGACATGTCCTGTCCCAGTGTTTTAAAGTTTGTGAAGCGCAAACTCAACTCTCAAGAAACCGTTAATTTGTGCTCTGAATATGCCGGTCAAACCCTGCTGATTGTAAACACCGCTAGCTATTGTGGTTTTACCAAACAATTTGAGGGTCTTGAAGCGCTTTACAGTGAATATAAAGATGAAGGCTTAACCGTGCTTGGTTTTCCATCCCATGACTTTAATCAAGAGGATGCCGACGAAGGTAAAACGGCAGAGCTTTGTGAGCTTACTTATGGCGTGCAGTTTCCTATGTTCGAACCAACATCGGTTAAAGGCGACGATGCCGATCCCATGTTTAGGATGCTAGCTAATGCTACTGGCGAGGCGCCTTCATGGAATTTTAATAAGTACCTAGTAACGCCTGACGGCCAAATCACACATTACTCCAGTCGAGTCACACCTTCCGACGAAAAGCTTGTCAGCGATATCACTGCTTCACTTGGCGCTGAATAATTCCAGCGGTCAATAATCGACTCGCGCGCATAAAAAAGCCCCGCAATAAATGCGGGGCAATCAAGCACACTCAACTTGGAACACACTTTAGCCGAAACATCATCATGACGTTTCCAACTAACTGCACAAGTTTAGTCAATTATACTTTTAGTTAGTTCAATAAAATTTCGAAAAAAGTAACCATTTCTGCGATGCAATCTACTTTGCAAAGCTAACTCATTAAAAATTAAAAACTTTCGTTCAGATAAAAAAAGAACATTACAATAAGTTAAAGCTGAAAGGTAAAACCTGTCTACAGGGCATGATTAACTTGAGTTAACGGAAGAAAATTAACATTACATTAACGTAATGTGGCAAGAAGCATGATCCCCTCATTTATAAGTCGCGTAACCGAGTTTGCCACAACACAATTATGAGGATTTAGTAAATGAAGAGGATCAACGCACTCCTTGCACGGAGCATCATAGCACTTTCTTTGGCAGGATGCTCGGATGATGACGACGATGTTGTAGTTGTCGAACCACCTGCCCCAGCACCAGAATATGCCAACGTTCGCGTTATTCATGCAAGTTCAGACGCTCCACTCGTCAACATTACTGCCAACGACGCCATTTTAAATGGTCTAGAAGGTGTAGATTACCAAGTAGCATCAGGTCGCTTGCTAGTACCACATAAAACAAAACGCCAGTTCATCTCTGAACTGGCGTTTTTAATTAAATGAAAGACAGAATTAACCAATACGCGCTAGCGCTTGCTCAAAATCAGCAATAAGATCAGCAGTGTCTTCAATACCGATAGACAAACGTATCATGGTATCTGGGATCCCCATGGCAGCGCGTTCTTCTGCGGTGTTCTCAAAATAAATCGTTGGTGCCACAGGCAGTGCTAATGTACGTGTATCTCCCAAATGAGTGGCACAAATTACTAGGGATAGGTCGTTGATAAAAGCGACAGGATCTGCGCCATCGACTAACTCAATACTTAAGATTGCTCCATATCCCTTAGGCATTTGTTGCGAGGCAACACTGTGTTGCGGGTGATCTTTTAAACCAGGATAATATACGCGCTTAATAGTATCGTGATTATCCAAAAAGCGTGCTAGCGACAATGCATTTTCACAGGCTTTTGCCATTCGCAAACCCATGGTTTCCATGCCAATAGAAATCTGACTTGCCGCCTCGGGTGACAAGGTTCCCCCCAAATCTCTCAGGCCACGCTTTTTAATCTGTGTAATACCCCACTGAGCGGTATCTGCCACTTGATAGGCTGGCTTAATGTTAGCAAAGCGTGTCCAGTCGAATAACCCAGTATCAATGACTGCGCCACCTAATACGTTACCATGGCCGCCAACATACTTTGTAAGCGAGGTAAACACTAAACTGGCTTTCCACGATTTAGCAATCAACAATGGTGGTGGGGTCATAGTGTTATCAACCATAAACAACAAGCCATGGGTTTCACACAACTCACCAATACCTGCAAGATCTGCCACTTGCGTTACTGGATTAGCAACGGTTTCGGTATACACGGCGACCGTGTTGCCTCTTCGCGCTTTTGCAACATCGTCAATGTTAGTCACATCAACAAAATCGATTTCTATACCTAAATCGAGCAAAGAACTGAAAAAGCTTCTGGTGTTGCCAAACAGATATTGGCTAACAATGAGATGATCGCCACTCTTAACCAAGGCTAACAATGCGCTACTAATAGCCGACATGCCAGTAGCAAAACAGAGACTAGCTAAGCCCTGCTCCATATCAGTCACCATATTCTGTAACGCCGCCACAGAAGGCGAAGAAGAACGCGAATATACGTGAGCCGCTTTTTTACCTTGAAACGCGTCAATAATACCTTGAGCGTCTTTAAACTCGAACAATACAGAATTTGAGGTACTACTGTGTACGCCACCGTGTTCAGGTGAATTCAAACGACGATCAGCGTGCACACGCTGGGTAGTGAATCCCTCTTTAGACACAACTACTCACTCCATAAATCTAGCGGGTTGCGCTGTATTAATATACAAAGCGCAACGTTAACTGGTACTTTTCGCAAACGGTATCATAAAATGAACCGATTGTTTGTATTAGTTACGCAAAGATTTAGATATGTTCTATAACCGTTTAACGCTAGTCACTGATTGTCAGCCGAGTTAATTTGATAATGTGTATTTTATTTATTGCTCGCAATCAGTCGAAACAGTACCCACTCATTGTTGCCGCTAACCGTGACGAATTTCACAAGCGCCCTACACTTTCTTCCCACTTATGGAACACCACTCCCACACTAGTAGCGGGGAAAGACCAAGAAGGGGGTGGGACATGGATGGGAGTCACTACCTCAGGTAAAATTGCCGCCCTTACCAATGTGCGAGATCCTTCGTCGATGAAGCCAACTGCACCTTCCAGAGGCGATTTAACCTGCAACTGGCTGCTCGGCACCGATGATATCGCGACCTATCAACAACAACTTAAGCAGCGAAAAGATGAGTACAACGGCTACAACCTCGTGTTTGGAGATGAGAACGAACTTTGGGTTTATAACAATACAACGGATGATTTTTACCCGCTAACCGACGGCATTTTTGGACTTTCAAACGCCGATATTCATACATCATGGCCTAAAACCGCTAGAGGCGAAGCACGAATGAATGACATTGTTTCTATGTCATCAGTCAACCATGATCTTCTTTTTGACATGCTCAACGACCAACAACAAGCAGCATACAATCAACTACCAGAGACAGGAGTGGGCTTAGAGTGGGAAAAACGTCTGTCATCCATATTTATTACATCGCCAGAGTACGGTACGCGAAGCTCTACCCTATTACTGGTAGACCAACAGGGCGTGATGCATTGGAGTGAAAGAACATTTAACAGTGAGGGAAAGCAAACGAATGAACAGACATTTGCGCTCGATTCAAGGGTTTAACTTTTGAGTTATTCCATTCTCACATACTTAAGTTGAATACTTGATAAGTTTTCCAGTTTTAAAGCTCGTTTTTTAAATTTTCAGTGGCATAATGCCGACTCGCTCAATTTTCAACGCAACGTGAGGACATAACGTGTTTGAAGTATTACCCCAACTTGCCCCAGACCCGATTCTTGGATTATCAGCAGCATATCGTGAAGACACCAACCCTAACAAAATCGATTTAGGTGTTGGCGTATATAAAGACGAACAAGGTAATACCCCTATTTTATCAAGCGTTGCAAAAGCACAAACCGTGCTGCTTGAAAAAGAAACCAGCAAAACTTACATCACTCCTCAAGGTAATCAAGGCTTTATCGACGGCATGTTGTCTTTATTACTTGGGAATGCTAGCAAAGCCATGCTTGCTAATCGCGTTGCCGCGGTTCAAGCGCCAGGTGGTTGTGGTGCACTTCGCATCCTTTCTGAGCTACTTGTTCGTTGTAACGAAAATGGAAAAGTATGGGTAAGTGATCCAACATGGGCAAACCATATTCCATTGATTGGTTCTGCGGGCCTTAAAATTGAAACCTATCCGTATTTCGACAAAGCGTCGGCAAGCATTCGTTTCGATGCCATGATGGAAACCCTTCGCACCGTTGAAAAAGGCGATATCGTATTGCTACACGGTTGCTGCCACAACCCTACCGGTGCCGACCTTACAAAAGCCCAGTGGGATGAAATTCTTGAAGTTGCAAAAGAACGTGAATTCCTTCCGTTTATCGACGTTGCTTACCTAGGTTTTGGCGAAGGTCTAGACGAAGATGCTTACGGAATGCGTCTACTGGTTGAAAACCTTCCAGAAGTTATCATTGCTGCGTCTTGCTCTAAAAACTTTGGTTTGTACCGCGAACGTGTTGGTCTTGCTGCTATCGTTACTCAAGACACTGCTACTCGCAATATTGCCCAAAGCCAGATTCAGTCAATTGCTCGTGGTATTTACTCTATGCCGCCTAGCTACGGCGGTGCATTGGTTGACATTATTCTTTCTGACGATGCTTTGTATAACGAATGGGTTGGCGAAGTTGATGAAATGCGTAATCGCATGAAGTCATTGCGCGCCATGCTAGTTCAAAACCTTCACGATAATGGAGCTACCAAAGACTTTAGCTTTGTTAACGAGCAAAAAGGTATGTTCTCATTCTTGTGTATAACACCAGAACAAGTACGTGAGATTCGTGCAAAACACAGCGTTTACTTTGTTGATTCAAGCCGCGTAAACATTGCGGGTATCAATCAAAACAACGTTGAAGCACTAGCAAAAGCCCTTGTTTCAGTGCTGTAATTAATCAGACATATCCTTCTGTACGTGCCCTGCGGGGCACGTAAATCTCTCTTCAGTAAAATCCAAACTTGTAAATCCAGCGCAACTCATTTATCTTCTCAGGGCGATTTGACCTGTGCTGTAAAGTATACGTCAAAACGTCTTTATTCCGTCGGGGTGCCTGTATTAAAAGGCTGAGAGGTGTTTAACATCAACCCGGTGAACCTGATCCGATTAGTATCGGCGTAGGGAACGGATTTGCGCTTTCACAGGCTCATTGTGACACGCGCCCTTTCCTTATGTCGCTTGGTAACACTAGGTGATATAAATGACCGCCTCAAAAAGCAATACCCCGATTGTAATGACCATCGCTGGTTCTGATAGTGGCGGCGGTGCAGGTATTCAAGCCGATATAAAAGCCATGAGCGCCAACGGTACCTATGCCGCTAGCGTAATTACAGCAATTACTGCACAAAACACCATTGGCGTATCTGCGGTACACCCTGTGCCTATTGACGTTGTCACCGCGCAAATCCACAGTGTACTGACTGACCTTGACGTAAAAGCCATTAAAATCGGTATGTTATTTTCTAGCGAACTCGTCAGTGCCGTCGTTAAGGCACTTGAAAGTTTTACTGGTGAGGTTGTTGTAGACCCGGTAATGGTAGCAAAGTCTGGTGATCTACTTTTACAAAATGAAGCTGTTGAAGCGCTCATTTCAGAGCTGATACCTCGGGCAACTATGCTTACGCCTAATTACCCTGAAGCCAACGTCTTATTGGGTATACCCTCTGAAGCGGTTAACGAAGATAAACACAGTCTTATTGAACAAGGCAATCAATTACTGGCGTTGGGCGCTACATCAGTACTGCTAAAAGGCGGCCATGGGGCCTCGAACACCTGTACCGATATGCTCATTGACGGCACCAGTGAACCACTCGTGCTCACCGCTCCTCGGGTGAACACCAGAAATACCCATGGTACTGGATGCACCTATTCATCCAGCATTGCCGCTTACCTAGCGAAAGGTTTTTCACTGCGCGATGCTGTAACCGCAGCTCACACCTATTTGCATGCCGCAATACAAGGTGCCGATGAACTAGAGATTGGGAAAGGTCACGGGCCCGTGCATCATTTTCACAATTGTTGGAACATACAATAATGACCAAACGCGAGGAGCAAATATTTATTGTTGGCGCTGGCGTCGCAGGGCTGTGCATTGCCACCGAACTGGTGAGTCGGGGCATCTACCCGATTATTTATGAGCCTCAACAAGAGCCTGGTCCACAATCCTGCTCATGGTGGGCCGGTGGTATGCTTGCCCCTTATTGCGAATCGGAAAGTGCCGAGCAAAGTGTAGTGACCTACGGTAAAACAGCAGCGGATTGGTGGCAAAAACACACTGGACTGGTTGAACAACAAGGCACCTTGGTAGTAGCAACAGGACGTGATCGCAATGAGTTAAAGCGGTTCGCCAAACTCACCGTACAGCATAAAACGCTGGATGGTAATGATATTGCTTCACTCGAACCGGACCTTGAAGACAGGTTTAATCACGGATTGTTTTTTGACTCTGAAGCTCATCTTGCACCACGAGATGCTATCGGTGCATTAAAAGCAGCGTTGATAAAACATGGCGTTACCTTTAAGTACGAATATGCAGATCCAAAAACCTTATCCAGTGAGGGACGCGTAATCGACACCCGGGGCATAAAAGCGCGAGAGGATATCGCTGAACTACGTGGTGTTAAGGGTGAAATGCTAGTATTGAAGTGCCCGGAAGTAACACTTAAACGCCCAGTACGTCTTCTCCACCCTCGCATACCCTTGTATATCGTGCCCCGAGGCAATGGCATTTTTATGCTAGGCGCAACAATGATAGAAAGCAGTGCTAAAGCTAACGCCACAGTGCGCTCAGTCATGGAGTTGCTCAATGCTGCCTACACGATCAACCCAGCCTTTGGCGAGGCAGAGATACTAGAAATTGGTGTGGATAGTCGACCAGCGTTTGTAGACAACCTTCCAAAGATTAGCGTAAACGGAAATATCGTATGTGCGAATGGTCTCTATCGACATGGCTTTTTACTCTCGCCTACCTTAGCAAACATGGTATCTGATTATATTGAACTCGGTGTATCTCCACCCTGGTTAGCAACACAAAAGGAACATCAATAAATGGTGACGGTTACCGTAAACAACGAAAAGCGAACCACTGCTGCGAGTACGCTATTTGAGCTGCTCGAAATACTAGATTATGGCGATGCCGTGGTAGCAACCGCAGTTAATGGCAACTTTGTTCCTCAAACTATGCGCGGTGAAACACTTATCTCTGACGGTGATAACGTAGAGATTCTCGCACCTATGCAAGGGGGTTAAAAATGCGCACGTTTTATGGTGAAACTTTAAACACGCCTTTTATGCTGGGAACGGCTCAGTACCCCTCACCCGCTATTTTGGCGGACGCTTTTAAACGCAGTGGTGCCAGCGTGGCGACCGTTTCTTTGCGACGAGAGTCTAGTACCGATAAAGCCGGACAAGATTTTTGGCAATTGATAAAAGCGCTCGATGTTAAAGTGTTACCCAACACAGCGGGTTGCCATACGGTTAAAGAGGCGGTTACCACAGCCCACATGGCTCGCGAAGTATTTGGGACTCAGTGGATTAAGTTAGAAGTTATCGGAGAGGATGACACACTTCAACCCGACGTATTCAAACTTGTTGAGGCAGCGCGTATTCTCTGTGAAGACGGATTCCAAGTCTTTCCCTATACCACCGAAGACCTAGTGGTTGCGGATAAGTTGGTAAACTTAGGCTGTGAAGTACTTATGCCTTGGGGAGCGCCCATCGGTTCAGGGATGGGTCTAAACAACGTGTTTGGTCTGCGTGCCATGCGCGCACACTTTCCCGATATTCCACTAGTGATTGATGCTGGCTTGGGGTTGCCAAGTCAAGCAACCCAAGCGATGGAATTGGGTATGGATGCGATTTTACTCAACACAGCAGTGGCTAAAGCTGGAGATCCAGCAATGATGGCTGAAGCCTTTGCCTTGGCTATTAAGGCGGGTCAATTAGCAGCGGCATCTGAGCCAATGGAACCGAGGGATATGGCCGAGCCATCCACTCCTCTCTTAGGCAAAGCATTTTTGGACTAGAATCGTATTTATGCAACTACCTTCTTTTTACCCTATTTTTGATAGTACCCAATGGTTAGAACGTCTACTTCCCCTGGGGATCAAGCTAGTTCAGCTGCGCATCAAAGACGCCGATGAGGCGCATATTCGCAATGAGATAAAAAAAGCACAAACTTTGTGTAGCGCCCATGATTGTATCTTGGTAATCAACGACTATTGGCAGATAGCCATTGAGCTTGGTTGTGACTGGGTACACTTAGGGCAGGAAGACTTAGACACCGCTAATATCGAGGCCATCAGGCAAGCCAATATTAAACTCGGCTTTAGCACCCATGATGAAGACGAGCTAAAACGTGCCCTAGCATTAAAGCCCGAATATGTTGCGCTGGGCCCTGTTTACCCTACCATTCTCAAAAAAATGAAGTGGCATCAGCAAGGCTTAGCACGGGTAACCGAATGGAAACAAATTGTTGGCGATACACCACTTGTGGCCATAGGCGGTATGACCCCCGAACGTGCTGTGGGAGCCTTTGACGCAGGTGCTGATATAGTATCGGCGGTCACAAATATTACCCTAAATGAAGATCCAGAAGCGCAAGTTACCCAATGGCTACAGGTGTGTAATAGTTAATGGCTCCCTCCGACATTCAAAACAGATACATTAGACAAACTTGCCTGCCTTTGGTTGGGGACCAAGGCCAAGCTGCCCTAACGCAAGCGCATGTTGTGGTAATTGGCGCTGGTGGTTTAGGCTGCGCAGTATTGCCTTATTTAGCCGCCTCTGGCATTGGCACAATAACCATTGTCGACCCAGATACCGTGTCAGTGTCTAATTTACATCGACAAGTGCTATTTACTGAAAGTGACATCGACAAACCTAAAGTCGAGTGCGTCTCGGCAATACTCAAGCAACAAAACTCGGCCTGTCATTTAAGTACCAATTACAACGCTCTAACTCCAGAAAATGTGGATGAGATTTGCCAAGCAGCCGATATTGTCATGGACTGCGCAGACAATTTCGCAGTCACTTATATCTTGTCTGATTACTGTGCTGCGCAAAATATTTCTCTTGTATCGGCGTCGGTGTTGGGTTTCGAGGGCTATGTAGGCGCTTTCTGTGCTAACGCCCCTTCGGTTAGAGCGGTATTTCCAGACCTACCACAGCGAGCACAAAACTGCTCCACGGCTGGTGTATTAGGGCCTGTTGTCGGTGTAATTGGTACGCTACAGTGTCAAATGGCGTTGAATATTCTACTTAATGTTGAACCGTCTCCTATGGGGCAGATGGTCAGCGTAAACCTTCAAAAGTTTAGCCAGCAAAGTTTCAGATTCGATTCGGCTCCAGAGCCAGACGACGCGATTAAGCTTAGCTTTATCGGTAAACCGAGTATTGTAGATAATGACTGGGTAGTCGATCTGAGAACATCGCTCTATGACAATGTATCAGTTGAGGGCAAAGTCTCTCAGGTGCAAATCACAAGCCTTGCAGACTTCAAGGCAAATGCACCGTCACCGCGTGGTGAAAAGCGCGCTGTGATTGTTTGCCGCACAGGACTTACCGCTTGGCAAGCAGCACGACATTTACAAACCTACTGGCAAGGCAAAATTGTCTTGGCGGCCTTAGGTGAATCAGAGCTATAAACAAACCACTAAAACTCCAAAGAAGGATAACAATGATTAACTTGCGAAGTGGACAACTACAGGGAGCCTCATCTAATGCTTGATATGAACACAGGCATATTCTGGTTAACACTATTTTCGATAGTATTTGCCGCCGTGGGTGTAGTCTTTGCGAAAGGACCGAGAGAGAGTCTTGAAGACTTTGTTGTCGCGCGAAATTCTCAAACGAGTCATGCGATCAGCCTAACTTTACTAGCAACCACCATGGGTACTTGGGTGCTCTTTGGGCCCGCAGAGTCTGCGGTATGGGGAGGCGTAGGCGCAATCTTGGGTTATGCTTTAGGGTGTTTAGTACCGTCATTAGTAATGATCCCCCTTGGCGAACGCATTCGAGAACTCATGCCAAATGGACATACTCTCACCGAGTTTGTTCACGCCAGATATGGACGTAGCGTGTATGTATTCGTGCTGTTTATCATGGTGTTTTACCTGTTTATAGGCTTAACGGCTGGATTAACCGGAATAGCACAAATGGTGGCTTTGTTTGCGCCGGTACCCCTTTGGTTAACCGCCGCTATTGTCATGGTATGCACCTTAATTTATACCTTATATGGTGGGCTAGCGGTTACCATATTTACCGACAAGGTGCAGATGTACGTCATCCTACCCTTCTTATTTTTGCTGTTTTACTTTGCTTGGCAAGCCACTGGTGGCATTACTCCTGTACTTGAAGGGCTTTACGACAAAGCCCCCGAACTGCTCAACCCATTCGATAGCCAGGGTTTTGAAACAGGTGTCACTTTCTTTTTAGCGGTTGCACTAACGGGTTTATTTTATCAAGGTACATGGCAGCGAATTTTCGCAGCTAAAACAGACAGAGTATTACGCAATGGCTTTTTAATCAGTGGATTTCTGAGCTTTCCCATTGTTGTTCTGCTCGGTGTATTTGGCTTGGCGTTTGTTGGATTGTCACTTCCAGGAGAAGGCTCTACCGCATTGTTCAACGTCATTATGAATGACGCCCCAATGTGGTTTTTAATCGGGATGATTTTTTTCGGCTTGGCGCTCATAATGAGTAGCGCCGACTCCACCATTAGTGGTATCAATAGTTTAGTGATCGTTGATTTACATCGACTCGTGCCCGCCATCCCAGAGGACAAGCTCCTGAAAGTTTCTCGCTGGGTGTTGGCTGTTGTTTCACTCATTGCCCTGTTTGTCGCAGCTCAAGGTTACAGTATTCTGTATTTATTCTTACTTGCCGACCTGTTTTGCTGTGCTGCCGCATTCCCTGTATTTTTTGGCTTTTACAACCAAAAATACCGAGGCTATCAAGCAAGCATTAGTATTGCAGTGGGGATCGTGGCTGGTTTGTTTTACTTTCCGCTTCCGGGGGAAGAAGCAACCCAGTTATACGAATCATTCATCGCTGCGACCTTTGCGCCAGTGGTAGTCTCTCTATTACTACAACTACTGCCACATGAGGTACGATTCAATTTTGCTAATATTGGCAAAAAAGTGCATGTGCTTGGCGGTAAACCTGACAAGGTTCAATAACTCGCCGGGTGTACTAAGCACCCACTTTATGCAACGCACTAAGGTTTGCGTTGCATTCCTGCGGTGAGGATCCGATCAAGAGCATTAGCAAATTGCTGCTTGTCGCGCTGAGAAAAAGCCTTAGGGCCGCCAGTGTGCTCACCGCTCGCGCGCATGGTATCCATGAAATCTCGCATGGTTAGCGCCGCTCTAATTGAAGACTTATCAAATGGTTCGCCTCGGGTATTGATGGCTTGCGCTTTTTTGGCAAGTACGTCTGACGCCAGAGGAATATCAGAGGTAATAACCAAATCACCTTCATTACATTGCTCTACAATGTAATCGTCTGCCGCATCAAAGCCTGACGGTACAAGTGTCAGTGTAATGTGTTTGTCGGGTGGCACCGACATACTGTGATTGGCCACCAAAGACAAAGGCAGCCCAGTGCGTCGAGCTGCCTTAAAAAGAATGTCTTTGATAACGGCGGGACATGCATCTGCATCTACCCATATGTGCATAGCGAAATCTCTAAAGAAAATTTACGCCAGCATACCACCATCAACTATCACTGTCGTGCCTGTTGTATAGCTTGAAGCGTCAGACACTAAGTACAATACCGTGCCTGCCATCTCGTCAGGATCAGCAACTCTACCCAGTGGAATCACCTTAAGCGCCTTTTTCAAAATAGCTTCGTTCGTTGTTAGTGCTGACGCAAACTTGGTATCCGTCAAACCCGGTAATAAAGCGTTTACGCGAATGTTGAGTGGACCACATTCTTTAGCAAAAGATTTAGTCATGCTGATTACCGCGGCTTTGGTAATAGAGTAAATGCCTTGCATATCACCTGGAGAAACACCGTTAACCGACGCTGTATTTAAAATCACACCGCCGCCCTGCTCTTTCATCATTTTTCCAGCTTCAATAGACATGAAGAAATAGCCGCGAATGTTAACATCAACAGTCTTATTGTATGCGCCCAAATCGGTGTCGAGGATATGGCCAAAGAATGGGTTGGCTGCCGCGTTGTTAACCAAAATATCAAGCTTACCAAAATCACTTTTGATGCTTTCGAAAGTATCTGTGATCTGAAGCATATCTCCTACATGACATGCCATCGCTGTAGCTTGTCCACCATTGTCTCGAATTGAAGACGCTACCGCTTCGCATCCATCAATCTTTCTGCTCGATACAATCACGTGCGCACCGTATTGCGCAAGTAAACGAGCAATAGACTCACCAATACCGCGACTAGCACCAGTAACCAGTGCAACCTTTCCTGTTAAATCAAATAAATTTTTCATTGTTTGCTCCTTACGCCAACATACCGCCGTCAAGTACCACTGACTGCCCGGTCATAAAGCTAGATTCTTCACTACATAACCAGGCTATTGCATTGGCTATTTCCTCAGGCTTACCCAAACGTTTCATTGGGTTTGCATTAATAATATTTTTTTGTCCCCGTTCGTCGAGTTTAGACAAAACGCCTTGCACCATAGGCGTATCCACAAAGCTTGGACACACAGCATTCACTCGAATATTTGCACGAGCATATTCAACCGCAGCAGACTTGGTTAACCCTACTACACCGTGTTTTGACGCACTGTAAGCACTGATCATAGGTGACGAACGAAGTCCGGCAACAGACGCTATATTGATAATGTGACCGCCGCCTTGAGCGGTCATTTGGCGAAGTGCGTGTTTCATGCAATACCACACACCCGCTAAATTAACCTGAATGTTTTTAATAAACATAGCGTCGTCCACTTCGGTCAGCGGTGCTGGGAAGTGGTCAATACCTGCGTTGTTTATAATTACATCAAGCTTTTCATTGTGCGCTTTCGCGCTGTCAAACATTGCTGCAATCTGTTCTGGTTCGGTGACGTCTACGGTAACCGCATAGCTGTTTCCGCCTTGACTGTTAATCTCTTCACTCAAAGCTTGAGCTTGTTCACCGTTAAGATCTGCGATACCTACAATAGCGCCTCGGATCGCTAACACTTTTGCCGATGCCGCACCGATCCCCGATGCGCCGCCGGTAATAAGAATGTGTTTACCTTCAACATTTGCTACTGTCATGTGTAGTGCTCCACTTGTTTATTGAGCCAGTAGCTGTTAGCACTGGCTCTGCCATTCGATTGTGACCGAGTGTGTTAAAAGAAATCTGCTTTTACGCTGTGACAAGCTGATTCACGAGACGTTAAAACCTCGATATCTCGCTGCACCAAAGGCAATTCCCAATTCACAAAATACTGAGCCGCCGCTAACTTCCCTTCATAAAAATCAGCGTCTTGGCCTGTTGCGCCTTCGTCAATTGCCTTCTCCGCCACTAAGGCTTGGCGAAGCCATATCCAGCTCACCACGCACGCCGAAAATACGTTCAAAAAACAACTTGCGTTGGTAAGGAGTACACTTTGCTCTTTTGATTGTAAGTCGCCACCAGCTTGCTTGATTAGCGCGCCGAGTTTTTCTAGATAAACAGATAAGGTAGCAGCGAGAGGTGAAGTACGCTTTCCTGTTGCCCGCTTTAAATCTGCCGTGACTCTGGCAAGTAATACATTGAGCCCCTGCCCATTTTGCTGCCAAAGTTTTCGGCCAAGTAAGTCTAATGCCTGAATACCATTGGTACCCTCGTGAATAGGGTTTAGACGATTGTCGCGCCAACATTGTTCTACGGGATATTCGCGGGTATACCCTGCACCGCCAAGTATTTGTATTGCCAAATCATTAGCTTTGGGACCAAACTCTGAAGGCCATGCTTTAAACACAGGAGTGAGTAAATCGAGTAACTGTGCAAGCTCTGTACGTTTAGCTTCATCTTGCTCCGTCGCTAGCTCATCAATCAATGTACTTCCGTACAAACACAACGCCATTCCACCTTCACAGTATGACTTTTGTGCAAGTAACATTCTGCGAACATCGCCGTGGTTGATAATTGGCGTAGGATCATCGTCAGGTGATAAATTGGGCGCAGCACGGCCTTGTGTTCTGTCTTTGGCGTACTCTAATGAATAGCGATAACCGCGATAGCCGATCATGGCTGCACCATAACCTACGCCAATCCGCGCGTCATTCATCATCATGAACATATAGCGCAGCCCCTGATGAGGCTCCCCAACGAGGTAACCATGACAGTCGCCATTTTCACCAAAAGTTAATGCCGTTGATGTAGTACCTCTGTAACCCATCTTATGAATAAGACCAGCTAATGTAACGTCATTACGTACATCAGGCTCACCATTTTCATCGAGTCGATATTTGGGTACAACAAATAGGGAAATACCCTTAACACCAGCGGGACCGCCAGGTATTTTCGCTAACACAAGATGGACAATGTTGTCTGACAATTCATGCTCACCTGCGGAAATGTATAGCTTACTTCCTTTAATTCGATAGCTACCATCGTCATTGGGTGTTGCTGAGGTGCGAATATCGGCAAGGGACGAACCCGCATGAGGTTCTGTTAATGCCATGGTGCCGGTAAAATCACCGGTGAGCATTTTTGGCAAAAAC
>JALUXV010000580.1 GCA_027013165.1 Alteromonadaceae bacterium | reverse complement strand
ATGCCCCATGTTGAAATTGAATACGTTTGCATTCATCCCAATATGTAATTTTGCAACAGTTTTGCTTTTTGTTTTGCCAATTATCGCATTTTGATCCATACTTTACGTAATTAATTTTCATAAATACAACAAATCGAGGTACGCCATGACAATTCGTATCGGTATCAATGGTTTTGGACGCATCGGTCGCCTGGTGATGCGTGCAGCTGCTAGCCGTGAAGACATTGAAGTCGTTGCTATTAACGACCTTCTGGACACAGACTATATTGCATATTTGTTAAAATATGACTCAACACACGGTTTGTTCGACGGTGAAGTTTCAGTCGACAACAACCATCTTATCGTAGACGGTAAAACAGTTCGCATTACTTCAGAACGCAACCCTGCGGATCTTAAGTGGAGCGAAGTAGATGTTGACGTAGTCGTTGAATCAACAGGTTTATTCCTGACTAAAGAAACGGCTTCTAAGCATATTGAAGCAGGTGCAAAGAAAGTTGTTATGTCTGCGCCTTCAAAAGACGACACGCCAATGTTCGTTATGGGGGTTAACCAAGAGAGCTACGCAGGAGAAACTATTGTTTCTAACGCATCTTGCACAACCAACTGTCTAGCACCTCTTGCAAAAGTACTTAACGACAACTTTGGTATTGTTGATGGCCTAATGACCACAGTTCACGCGACAACGGCAACTCAGAAAACCGTTGACGGCCCTTCTATGAAAGACTGGCGTGGTGGCCGCGGTGCAGGTCAAAACATCATTCCATCATCGACTGGTGCAGCAAAAGCGGTAGGTAAGGTTATTCCTTCACTTAACGGAAAGCTTACTGGTATGGCATTCCGTGTACCTACACCAAACGTGTCTGTTGTTGACCTTACAGTTAACCTTGCAAAGCCAACTAGCTACGAAGACATCTGTGCAGCAATGAAAGCAGCGTCTGAAGGTGAGCTAAAAGGTATTATGGGTTACACAGAAGACGCAGTAGTGTCTAATGACTTTATTGGTGATGCACGAACTTCAGTATTCGACGCAACTGCTGGTATCGCACTAACTGATACATTCGTTAAGCTTGTATCTTGGTACGACAACGAGTGGGGCTACTCAAACAAAGTTCTAGACTTGGTTGCGCATATCTCTAAGTAATCTAAGCCTGTTGTGTTTTAACAACACAAATATATACAAAGGTGCGATATTTAATTCGCACCTTTTTTGTTTTAAGGGCACAATGTTTAAAAATAGTACTTACATCACGGAAGAAATATGACAACCAGTGACAGTATTTCATTATCTACAAATCAAGAAGGCCTTACGTTTATCAACGTAGAAAACGCCCATGCAACAGCCAAAGTGGCTTTATTTGGCGCTCATGTTATGTCTTTTCGCCCCAAGTCAGACGGCAAAGAGCGTTTGTGGGTAAGCCCTCATGCTTATTTAAACTGTGAGAAACCTATTCGCGGTGGTATACCACTTTGTTGGCCATGGTTTGGACATAACCATGGGCAAGAGAAAGGTACACTCCCCTCACATGGCTTTCTTCGCACTCAAACGTGGTCACTGTCAAGCGTAGAAGATACCAGTGATGAAACCGTTCTAACTTTGCTCCCAGCATTCACTAAGTCAAAAGGCTTTGAACATGAATGCGGAGTTAAGCTAGTTATCACTGTAGGCGAAACCTTGTCTATTTCATTAATCACCACAAATACAGGCGATGAAGCATTTTCGTTCGATTGTGCCCTTCATACCTATTTCAACGTAGATCACATAGGTAAAACTACGATAGAAGGGATAAGTGGTGAATACGAAGACAAAACCAGAGATGGTGAGGTGCTCACTACCCCAGTACCGTATTCAATAAGCGAAGAGACTGACCGAATTCACTTATGCCAAGCACCAGATATCGCAATAGTTGAAGATGGTGTTAGCACCACTGAAATTAGGTCATCGGGTAATGACAGTATTGTGGTATGGAACCCCTGGCAAGGGGCGGCGTCACTTTCTGACATGGATGCATTTGGTTATAAACACATGCTCTGTGTTGAAACCACAGTGACCCAAGGCCACACGTTAAAACCTGAAGAAACCCACATTCTTAAACAGGTGATAGGTGTCGCAAAATAACTTAATGCATCACCTATGTTGCTAATACTAAAAAGCCCTGTACAACAGGGCTTTCTTAATTATGCGTTCTGAGCGCCTTCTACAGCTTCTTTTGCAAGTTGGGTAATTCTATCCCAATCACCTGCTTCAATCGCATCATCTGGTGCCAACCACGAGCCACCAACACACTTAACGTTTTTAAGCGCGAGGTAATCATTATAGTTACCCGGACCTATACCACCTGTTGGGCAGAAAGTTACATCTGGGAAAGGTCCGCTAATAGATTTAATCGCTTTAACGCCGCCTGATGCCTCCGCTGGGAAGAACTTCATATGGGTGTATCCTGCGTCTTTACCTTTCATCAAATCAGAAGTAGATGAAATACCTGGGATGAGTGGAATCGAAGCGTCCATACCCGCTTTAAGCAAGTCAGCTGTCATACCTGGGCTAATAGCAAATTTTGCTCCTGCATCTACAACTGCTTTCAGCTGTTGTGCATTTGTTACCGTACCTGCACCGATTAATGAATCGGGTACTTCTTCAGCAATGCGTTTAATTACGTCAATTGCAGCTGGTGTTCTTAAAGTCACTTCAAGTACTTTAATGCCACCCGCCATTAACGCCTTCGCCAATGGAACGGCTTTTTCAACGTCGTTGATCACCAATACCGGTACTACTGGGCCCGCTGTAAAAATCTCTTCTGGTGAATATTTCCAATTTGCTGTCATAGTTAGCTCGCAGTTGTTTGTTTGAGATATGCCGCCGCACCAAGGAGTCCATGGTCTGGTTCAGCAATCAAATAGGTGGGTATGTCTTTTACGTAAGGCTTCATATGGCCTTTTCCTTCAAAACGGGATCTGAAATCACTGTTCTGTAGAAACTCAGGAAAACGACCAGCAATACCACCGCCGATGAAAATTCCGCCTGTGGTTGCCATATTAAGAGCAAGATTTCCGGCGAAACTGCCCATTACACGGCAAAACTGATGCAATGCAGATAATGCTATATCGCAGTTGCCATCAAGTGCCGCTTGTGTCACGTCAGCAGGTTCGCTGAACGTTACAGGCTTACCCGCTTCCAATGCTAATGCGGTATATATATTAAGTAGTCCTCTACCCGACATTACTTCTTCCGCAGATACGCGGCCAAGCTTTTCAAGTAGGTAGCGCCACACAACAATATCGGCTTCGTCTACTGGAGCAAAGTCCACATGACCACCTTCACCGTCGAGTGTCTGCCATCCAGAAGACGTCATGGTGATGTGTTCAACTCCCAAACCAGTACCCGGACCAAACACAGCGATATTACCATTTTCTACCGGAGCTCCTGAACCAACTTGAATTAGCTGATTCGCTTTTAGCACAGGTAGTGAATGTGCCACTGCTGTAAAGTCGTTAATTACACACAGTTCAGTGAGTGACAACTCACTCTTTAGTGCGCTCTGTGAAAATGACCAAGAGTGATTTGTCATCGTTACTTGATCACCTAGCACTGGGCATGCAATAGCAATACATCCTTGGGTAAAGATATATTCAGAGGTATCACTAAAATATTGCTGTAACGCCAACGCAATAGTGTCGAAGTCGTTACACATATACTTTTTAATATCGCTTACACCTTCTGGTGTAACACGGGCGACACGAATATTCGTACCGCCAACGTCAGCTACAAACTGCTCACTCATTTAACTTACTCCTGAGTGACGAATAGAGAGCATGCACCCTCTTCTGCGCCAGTAAGGTTCATGCGCATTCCGCCAAACATTTCTCGTCCCATACCTACATGATGTTTAGTCACGCTTGCGGCTTTTGCTTCACGGGCAGCCAAGGTACCTTCATCTACGTCCAAGGTCAGTTCACCAGTTTCCGTGTTCAACTCAATGATGTCGCCGTCTTGTACTTTAGCCAGTAAACCACCTTTGATGGCTTCTGGAGTAACATGAATGGCAGCTGGAACCTTACCTGAAGCGCCTGACATTCGACCGTCAGTCACCAACGCAACTTTAAAACCTTTGTCTTGCAATACACCTAGTGGCGGTGTTAATCGGTGTAGTTCAGGCATACCAATGGCTGATGGCCCTTGGAAACGAACAACAACGATGCAGTCTTTGTCTAACGCACCTGATTGAAAGGCTTCGTCCAATTCAAACTGGTCTTCAAATACAACTGCTGGAGCTTTGATATGACAATGTGGTGAGCGCAACGCTGAAGTTTTTAGAACGGCACGTCCTAAATTACCCTCAAGCACACTCAAGCCACCATCAGGCTTGAACGGAGTTTCCACAGTCGCCAATACTTCTTTGTCATGAGAGCTTTGTGGACCATCACGCCATTCGAGTTTGCCGTCTGCTAGGAAAGGCTCTTTAGTATAGGCTTCTAATCCTTCTCCACAAATTGTTTTAACATCATTGTGAAGTAAACCTGCACCCAGAAGTTCTTTAAACAACAATGACATACCACCTGCAGCAACGAAGTGGTTGATGTCCGCTGAACCATTCGGATAAATACGAGTGAGTAGTGGTACTGCGCTTGAAATATCTGAGAAATCATCCCAGTTGATGATGATACCCGCAGCGCGTGCAACAGCAATCAAATGCATTGTATGGTTAGTAGAACCGCCCGTGGCCAACAAACCAACAAGACCGTTTACCACTGATTTTTCGTCAACGATATGACCGATAGGCGTATAGTTGTCGCCTAAATCAGTCAAACGGGTCGCTTGAACCGCCGCCGCTTTTGTTAAAGCATCACGCAATGGTGTTCCTGGGTTAACAAAAGAAGAACCAGGTAGGTGAAGCCCCATCATTTCCACAACCAACTGATTGGAGTTAGCAGTACCGTAGAAAGTACAGGTTCCCGCAGAGTGATAAGATTGTGACTCGGCTTCTAGCAAAGCATCTCTGTCTGCTTTACCTTCAGCAAACATTTGACGAACACGTGCTTTTTCTTTATTCGGTAACCCTGAAGGCATTGGCCCAGCTGGGACAAATACAGTGGGTAAGTGACCAAAGCTTAAGGCACCAATAAGTAATCCGGGAACAATTTTGTCACATATGCCCAGCATCATAGACGCATCAAACATGTTA
>JALUXV010000579.1 GCA_027013165.1 Alteromonadaceae bacterium | reverse complement strand
ATCTTGCCCTGAATGCAGCGCTAATTTAGCGATAAAAAAGGGGCGTTACGGTATGTTTTTGGGTTGTACGCAGTTTCCCGATTGCCACTATATATCGCCGTTAAAAAGCCAAGAAGACACTCATGTGAGTTGTCCTAAATGCAGTGATGGTCATTTGTTGTCCCGTACTAGTAAATACGGAAAGCAGTTTTTTGCCTGCAATAATTATCCAAAATGTCGATATGTGCTAAATTTCACCCCTATCAAAGAAACGTGTCCAGCGTGCGGCTGGTCCGTGATGATCAAAAAGAAAGGTTCCCTTTGTTGTCCACAGCCAACATGTGGTTACAAAGAAGAACAGTAATTCGTTTAGAGAAATAAATAATGACTAACGTTAGCTCTGGTGCAGGTGACGCTGTAGATCCTATTGTGGAAGCGTTTAATGCAGGCAAACTTCTTGTGTATCCCACCGAGGCAGTAATGGGTATAGGTTGTGACCCAGACAACAAAGAAGCGGTTTACCGCGTGCTTGAAGTAAAGCAACGCTCTGTAGATAAAGGGGTAATTCTTATAGCAGCGAATTACTCACAATTACTGCCTTATGTTAATGACAGTGCGATTAAACAAGATAAACGCACTGATATTTTCTCAAGTTGGCCCGGTGCTAATACATGGCTGCTACCCAAATCAGATTCCGCACCTGCTTGGGTGACTGGTGTGCACGACAAAATAGCTGTACGAGTCACAGATCATCCTGTGGTAAAAGCTTTGTGCGAAAAATTAGGCAAACCGTTGGTTTCAACTAGCGCAAATATTTCTGGTGAGCCTTCAACTCGTACAATAGAAGAAGCTAAAGCGGTGTTTAAAGACAGCGTGGCCTACGTTGAAGGCGAAGTTGGGGGGAACAAAAACCCAAGTGTAATTCGTGATGGGGATACAGGAGAGGTAATTAGAGCATGACAACAGCGCCAATGATGTTAGATGGTATAAATGCCAATGAAGCCATTCAAAAGGTTAAAGCCTACTTGTTGTCTCTTCAAGATAACATCTGCCAAACGCTTGAACTGGCCGATGGAAAAGGCCAGTTTCGAGAGGATTCCTGGGAACGTGAAGAAGGTGGCGGTGGTCGTTCTCGTGTCATCAAAAATGGCGCAGTGATAGAGCAAGGCGGCGTTAACTTTTCTCATGTGTTTGGTGCATCTTTGCCAGCATCTGCCACTGCGTCTCGTCCTGAGTTGGCGGGTCGAAGCTTTCAAGCCATGGGGGTCTCGTTGGTGATTCACCCTCACAACCCTTATATCCCCACGTCTCATGCCAATGTACGCTTTTTTATAGCAGAAAAAGAAGGGGAAGCGCCTATTTGGTGGTTTGGTGGAGGTTTTGATTTAACACCTTTTTATCCGTTCAAAGAAGATGTAGTGCATTGGCACGATGTAGCAAAGAAACTCTGTAGCCCATTCGGTGATAATGTTTACGGAAAGTATAAGGCTTGGTGCGATGATTACTTCTATTTAAAGCATCGAGGAGAAACTCGCGGTGTTGGCGGCCTGTTTTTCGACGACCTCAATGAATGGGGGTTTGATAAATCCTTTGCGTTCATGCAAGCCGTGGGTAATGGATACGTTGATGCTTACGTGCCAATTATTGAACGCAGAAAAGAAACCCAATATTCAGAGCGTGAAAGAGATTTTCAACTATACCGACGTGGTCGTTACGTAGAGTTTAACCTAGTGTTTGACCGAGGTACCTTGTTTGGTCTCCAAACCGGTGGACGCACTGAGTCTATCCTAATGTCTATGCCTCCGTTGGCGCGCTGGGAGTATTGCTATACACCTGCGCCGGGTAGCGCTGAAGACAAGTTATCTGAGTGGCTAAAACCCACCGACTGGTAGCTGAGTGCCCAAAAGGCGATTCTCGTAGGTGTGATTTTGATCCACATCAATGGGAGTTGCCTAACTTTGTGTTGTTGCTGTAGGAAGTTGCGCTGGATCAAATGAACTTTTGGTACAGGCGGTAAAGTGGCGTTATCTTCTTTGAACACAAGAGAGACACACAATGCACACACGTAAACTTGCAGCAACAATTATTCCTTTACTACTAGCAGCCCCTTTGGCTTCAGCTCACGAAGCTGGAGATTGGGTAGTACGTGGAGGCTTAACTACAGTTGCGCCAGACGAATCATCATCAAATATTGTGGTAGGTGGTACTGACCTAGGTGTTGGTCTTACTGTAGATAACAATACCCAGTTGGGCCTTAACGTTGCTTATTTCTTAACTGACCGTATCAATGTTGAATTGCTAGCGGCTACGCCCTTTACTCACGATGTTAACTTTTCAGTGAGTGACCCTTTAACAACAGGCGATAAGCTTGGTGAGGTTACCCACCTACCGCCAACATTATCAGTTAACTATTACCTTAACGATCCATCATCTGCGTTCCAGCCTTATGTTGGTGCGGGTGTTAACTTTACTATTTTCTTTGACGAAGAGTTTACCTCAGCCAATGAAGCTGCGGGCCTAGATGATCTTTCACTAGACAATTCTTTTGGTTTGTCTGCACAAGTAGGTTTTGACTATCAGTTAAACAAAACATGGCATGTAAACGCGTCTGTGCGTTACATCGATATTAATACTGAAGCTAGCTTCAACCTGAGTGGCACTGAGGGCAGTGTGGCTGATATCGAGATAGATCCGTGGGTTTATACCGTTTCTGTGGGTTACACATTTTAATCGCACCCAAGGCGTGTAACCTTTAGCCCCTACTATTGCATAGTGGGGGCTTTTTTATTGTGTGTTAATCATGTGGTCAGCTAAAGTGTCTAGTGCTTCTAATAATCTATTTGCCAACGACATATCATCTACTGTGGTAAGCATTGCTTTGCGCATACAATACATCCATTGTGCTTTGAGTTCTGGCGTTACCGAGAAAGGTAGGTGACGGGCGCGTAGTCGAGGGTGTCCAAACTGTTGTTGATACGTGTCTGGGCCGCCAAGCCATAAGCTTAGGTACAAGAAGAACACCTCACGAATACGGTCAAGGGGCTGCGGGTGGATGGCAAGTAGCTCTGAAGCGTAGGGGTCTTGTTCCATAACGTCGTAAAAACAATTCGCTAGTGCTCTAACTTTCTCCTCTCCCCCTATGAGGTGATATGGTGTAGTCTCTTCACCCATTGTTTGTTTTTTGCCTTTTTTAAATAAGTTAGATAATCCCATGAAGAAGTTCGCCGTATTCGGTAATCCAATTGCACAAAGTCTATCACCAACTATTCATCAAATGTTTGCAAAACAGTGCGACGAAGTTATCTCTTATGAAAAAATATTGGCACCAGAAGATGGTTTTGTTGAGGCTGCCGAAGCGTTCTTAAGTCAAGAGGGTGCGTTAGGATGTAACGTGACGATGCCGTTTAAGCTGGATGCCTACAATTTTGCCCGTGTAGAAGATAGAGCTGCGCAGGATGCCAAAGCCGTGAATACGTTAATGAAGGCTGCTGACGGAGAAATCTTAGGATTTAACACAGATGGTGTGGGCTTAGTGAATGACCTCATTAACAACGGCGCTAAACTAGCAGGTGCATCTGTTTTATTGATCGGGGCAGGTGGAGCGGCACGAGGTGTGATTGCACCACTATTGGGTGCTGGCGTTTCAACGCTAACTCTTGCCAATCGAACATTGGAAAAGGCGCAAACTGTGGCAAAAGAAACTGCTCCAGAAAAAGTAAAAGTAGTTTCACTGTCCGATATTGCATCGGTAAAGCCCACGGTTATCATAAATTCGACAGCGGCGAGTCTGCACGGTGAACTACCGTGTACGCTTTCAACCGAGTTATTTGAGCGGTGTGATGTGGCTTATGACATGGTGTATAAAGCAGAGCCCACCGTATTTTTAACGGAGGCATCTACACTAGGTGCGAAGAACACGCTTGATGGTTTAGGTATGTTAGTTGAACAAGCGGCGGCTGCATTCACTATATGGACGGGAAAGCAGCCAGACACTAAAGAGGTTGTTGTTTCTTTACGAGAGCTCGTAAGCGCAAAATAATTGCGCTTTATTCCTCCTGAGCTAAATACTCATCTTTGAGGTTAACGTAATTAACTGCCGACTGTTTGAGGAATTGCATCTCGCTATCCTTAAGCGGTCGTTTCTTTTGCATCGGGTTTCCCACATAAAGAAAACCACTTTCGAGTGTTTTGTTAGGGGGGACTAAAGTACCTGCGCCAATAAACACATCATCCTCTACTACTGCACCATCCATAATTATCGCTCCCATACCTACGAGTATGCGGTTACCTAATTGGCAGCCATGCAACATGCATTTGTGTCCTACAGTGACATCGTCACCAATAACAAGAGGGTAACCATTAGGATTTGAAGGAGACTTTCTTGTCACGTGAAGTACCGAACCATCTTGAACATTGGTACGCTCTCCAATAGAGATACGATTAACGTCTCCTCTGGCAGCAACGAGTGGCCAAATGCTGCTATCACTACCTAGAGTTACGTCACCGACAATGACAGATGATGTATCTATATATACCTTGTTACCGAGTGAAGGGTAGATGTTCTTATAGTGGCGTAATGGCACTGTTATCTCCTAAAACTTTGTGAAGCAGGTCAAACGCTAGTGTAATCACTTGTGTGTCTATCTCAATGCCGATCTCCTCTATTCGTACATATAGGTGAGGCGTAGGCACTTTTTTTGTACGAAATTAGGCCATGTAGAGCGGTTTTTAACCGTTTAATTTAAATATGACATTTTTTTGAATATAAGTGTTGACGTGGCCGTTTAAATCCCTAAAATGCGCATCCGCTTCGACAGGAAAGCAAAACAACTTCCCTGACAAAGCTAGTCATTACTAACCTTGTAGGTCAATAATGGCGAGGTTTTCAGAAAACACCTTTGAAAATAAATTTTCAAAAAGTGTTGACAAGAAAATCAAACAGCGTAGAATACGCGCCTCGCTTCAACGAGTTACTTTAAACCAGTTCGAAGCGGTGTTGAGTGAAAAGCTTCTCCGAAAAAAATTGAAGAAAAGCTTGACACTGAAAACAAACGGCGTAAAATGCGCGCCTCGCTTCGAGAGAGGCGGTTGAGCAAAGCTCAACACTGTTCTTTAACAATTTATAACAAGACAATCTGTGTGGGCACTCGTTAACGAGTGACACAACGACGATTCATATTTCGATATATTTAATTGAAGAGTTTGATCATGGCTCAGATTGAAC
>JALUXV010000578.1 GCA_027013165.1 Alteromonadaceae bacterium | reverse complement strand
ACAAAGGTATTCAAGGGCGAGATCTTGCACTCGAGAACTACTACGATTTAATCATTCTGGATTTAAACTTGCCCACCATGGATGGCATAGAGGTTTGTGAGCAACTCAGACAAAAAGCGGACCGGCACATACCCATTCTTATACTGACTGCAAGAGACAGCATTGATGACAAAGTGAATGGTTTTGGCGCAGGGGCTGATGACTACCTAACTAAGCCGTTTTCACTGCAAGAGCTGGAAGTCCGTTGCCTTGCCTTGTCTCGTAGGCATCGTATACAAACCGAAACTATTCAAACTCTTGGCCCTTTGGTTATCGACAAACAACGAAAAACAGTGTCTAGAGACGGACAACCACTGTCGCTTAGTACTATGGGTTTTAAAATTTTGACCATATTGGTAGAGGCCTACCCGCAGGTGGTGAGCCGGTCAGAGCTGAGTCATAAATTGTGGGGAGACGAACCAACAGAATCCGATGCCATGCGGTCACACATTTACCAATTGAGGTCGGCTATCGACAAACCATTTGCTTATCCAGTAATTAAAACGGTATTTGGTGTAGGGTTCACACTAGATTTAGACGAAAATAAAAAGGGTGCATCCCAGTGAGCCGATGGAATAAACCAAAAGGCTTTCACAGTTTAAGCCGTCGTATCGTTATTCAGTTTTGTATATTTACGCTAGTGCTCTCGGTTACTTACGGGTTTGTTTCGTTTATGTTGATGTACAATTTAGAGGACGGCTTTATTGAGCGAAGTATTGAGCAAGAGGCGAAATTTTTGCACGAAAGCTACACGGTAACTGGAGATTGGCCAGTTCCAAGACAACGCTCAATGACTCTTCACTTTTCTAAGTCGACTTTCCCTGACGATATGCGAAGCCTTTCCCTTACAGAGCCTAAAAGAGTGGAGTTTTATGGTGAAAATGGAAGGCACTATCATTTGTATACCTTCACGGAACACAGCGATACCTACTTACTCGCTGAGGTGAGTAGTGACCTTATGATCCGTCCTGTGCGTTCAGGAATAATGCAATTCCTTGGAATTATTGCCGTTGTCCTTACGGTGATATCCTGCTTTGTTGCATGGTTAATTAGTCGCAAAATGACCAAGCCATTAAGACAGTTAGCCGATACTGTTGATGGGGTGGATCCCAAGCATATTCCTTCTACCTTTGCTCATCGTTACCCCAAGAACGAAATCGGGGTGTTATCTCATACCCTTGAACATACCTTTTCTCGCATTAACCAAGCCCTTTCTCGTGAATCAGCTTTCACTCGTGACGTAAGTCATGAATTAAGGTCGCCACTTGCCGTAATAAAAAACGCAGCTGAGTTACATCGAAGTATCGACGTATCAAAAACACAGTCGCAAGAGATAGTTAAGCGCATTGAAGACGCTGCTGAACGCATGGACAAAACAGTTCATACCTTGTTGACCCTAGCGCGTGAAGAAAATACCCAAAGTCCCAAATTAGCTGTGAATTTATTAGGGGTAGTTGAACGAGCGGTTATCGACAATAGCGTATTACTTGATGGTAAAAATGTTGATGTAGTAATACAAGATAGTTGTAACGCCGTTATTGAAATACGCGAAGGCATGCTCAAAGTCTTACTAGATAACTTACTCAGTAACGCATTTCAGTACACTGAGCAAGGAGAAGTAAAAATACAGTTCGAACATGGAAAGCTAACGGTGGCCGATACAGGGCCTGGCATACAATTAGACATTAGCCACAAAGTCACTGAACCCAGTATTCAAGGTAAGCAAAGCACAGGCTTTGGATTCGGGTTATCTATTGTAAAGCGCTTGTGTGAACATCAAGGGTGGGCATTGAGTATAGAGAGTGGTTCTGAACAGCTGGGTACTAGGGTTGTAGTGGATTTAGTGGGCGAGTTAAGAAATTATTCAAGCTGAAAAGCTCAATATCTTGATTCAGGAAGGTGTTGGTACCAAATGTTAAATTGGATTTGTTGTAACACGAATAGAGGTAAACAGCTTCAAGAGGTTCAGTTGAGCCGTTTACCTTCTCGAAGCTGGCTGTTTAAAACAGGCTATTCAGAGAATATTAAGCCCAAAAATATCTTTGACATCGATAAGTACTTTTTCTGTTTTATCTCTAGAAATTTGACTTCCTTCGACCAAGATATCAATAAGTTGAGCTTTATCATGTAAAAACTCTGTTCTTTTCTCTCTTATTGGACGGAGCATGTCCTGTAAACACTCTTCCAGTATTTTTTTTGTTGTACCGTCTCCAAGACCTCCACGTTGATAGTGCACTTTTAATTGGCTGATATAGTCCTCATCTGGATGAAAAGCATCGAGATAAGTAAACACAACATTTCCTTCAACATTACCTCGATCTTCGATTTTCAAGTGATTGGGGTCGGTAAACATTGATTTGATCGCATGGGATATCTCTTTTTCGGTAGCTCCAAGAGAAATGGCGTTGCCCATAGACTTAGACATCTTATTTTTCCCATCCACACTAGGTAAACGTGATGCATTACTTAATAAAGGTCTACATTCATTTAAGACGATACGCCCAGCCAATGAGTTAATCTTTCTCACTATCTCATTAGTTTGTTCAAGCATAGGTAGTTGGTCATCCCCTACAGGAACTAATGTTGCGTTAAAGCCAGTTATGTCAGCAGCTTGAGATATTGGATATGTTAAAAAACCAGCCGGGATAGAACGTTCAAATCCTTTGTTTTGAATTTCACTTTTGACTGTCGGGTTTCGCTCTAGCCGGCTGATTGTAACAAGGTTACTGTAATACATAGTCAATTCAGCAAGGGCTGGGAGTTGTGATTGGAGGCAAATGGTTGTTTTAGATGGTTCAATGCCAACAGCTAGGTAATCTGCAACGACATTTAGAATGTTGGATGACACTTTTTTTGGATTAAGAGCATTATCAGTAAGACCTTGCATATCAGCAACAAGAATAGTTTGCTCATGAATTGACTGTAAAGCTAAGCGTTGCTTTAAAGAACCGACATAATGACCTAGATGTAACGGGCCTGTGGCTCTATCTCCAGTTAAAATAATTTCTTTTTTATCAGTGGTTTGTTGTTTGTTCATAGGTATATCTCCTAGCTAAAAAGATCGCTACTGGAGATACAAAAGAAATTACAATCTTAGCTACCTTCCAGCAGCATAAGAATGTAAGAATTCAGTGCCGCTCTATTCAGAGCGCCACCAGAAGAAAAGTGTATGCGTTAATATATATTTCATTGTGGCAATCTAACAACAATTATTTTGAAACTCAACTCCCAAAAGAGTAACTCGCGAAGAAAAAATTTAGGATAAAACAAAACCCCTAGAGAAGTAACGTCGATACTATTGACCGTCCGCTCCTTGTCTTTACCCGACCGGCGCTGTCTGTGTCTCAAACCAAAGATATCACAGCAGATATTAGCTGTAGAAGATCAAGCTACCAGGAATATCCGTCACTAGACCCTGGGTTTACGTCTTTAATTATTCTAGTACCTGATTCTGTTCCATCGGTAACCCAAAGTTCCAACCCAGTTAGGTCATCTTGATTCCTGAACAACAGTTGATTGCCAGGAAACGATAACAATACGGTATCAGAGTTGTAACTTGCAGTCGCTTGAGCCATATTCTCGCCACTAAAGATTTTTAGTGTCCCAAATTCACTGGCGTCAGATTCCCACAAATATCTATTGTAAAAAAAGAATAGTTTTCCGTTAAAAGTGAAAAACGTATTTGGGTTTATTGTGTCTATTTCTCTGTTCCGACTTTCGTCATCGCAATCCTTCTGAATGCTAAAGGTATTCTCAACACTCAAGTCTGACGACCAAATTTTTGTAGATCCACATTGATTACCGAATGTAGACCCCGATTGATTGTCTCTGGCTGTAAAAATGACTTTTTCGTTGAATTCGATAAATTGGCTAACCGAAGACGTACCTTCACCCTCGTATATATCAATGACATAGGTTCCCTCGTTTGTTCCATCTGAAACCCAAAATTCAGTACCCAGTTCTATAGTCCTAGCGGAAAATACAAGACTGCCGTTTACAGAAGTAAGCTGGCGGGGAGTGGATCCAGACAACAAAAACGTTTCTATGTCTTTAACCATTAAAGTGCCGGAATTAGTTCCGTCGGTCTTCCATAATTCCGCGCCAAGATTGTTTTCTTCCGCTGAAAAAAATAAGACGTCGTTTACTTTGGTCAAATAGAGCGGGCAATCGCTTGCTCCTGAAAAGTGTTTAAGAGCGATTGTTCCGTTTGAGGTGCCATCAGATTTCCAAAGAGCACATCTAGCACCAAACTCAGAATGACCGGAAAAATAAAGCTCGTCTCCCAATCTCGACACAGAGTACCTATGTATAAGACCAGTTGCGCTTCCAACGGCTATATCTTTGACCATGTTTGTTTCAACTGCGGTTCCGTTCGACTTCCACAATTCAAATCCATGCACACCATCTGAGCCAAAAAAGTAAATCCACCCGTTCATCGCTGTAATGAAGCTGTTACGAAGTAAACCATCTCCACTTGGATTTATGTCAGAAACCAACACTGTACCACTTTCGGTTCCATCGGATTTCCACAGTTCTCTTCCGTGAACAGAATCATCGGCGCTAAAGTACAGGGTATCTCCAATATAGGTAAATTGGGCTGGACGTGAATCACCATTAGGGTTTATGTCTTTAACCAGGAAGGTGCCAGTTTCAGTGCCATCTGTTATCCACAACTCACGACCAGAAGTACCGTCATTGCCAACAAAGAAGTGCTTTTCTCTTACTATTATTCTGTCGTTACGAGCAGCATTGTTCAAATCGATGACAGATATTGTTCTTGTTACTTTCGATGAATTGCCAGAAGAATCAGTCGCAATATAGTCAATAGTATAGCTGCCTAAAATATTGGTATTTACTGTCCCAGATAGAGTTACCTGTGTGTTTCCATCCACATTATCGTTTGCCGTTGCCCCTTGCTCTTCGTATATATTTCCATGAATGACTTGTACTGATGCTGCACCATTTAAGGTTATGACAGGCGGAGTGGAATCTTGGTTGGTGGGCATTTCCGTTTGAGTGGAGTCACCACTGCCACCGCCACACCCTGTTAGGGCAAGAATACATAGCGAGAGAATGAAGGTTTTAAACGAGAAATTCATGCTGGATGCCCTTAAATTACATATTCCATTGGGCAGAGCTAGTTTTAACAAAATAACTGAGTTAAATCGCTGATTTTATTTTTGATTTACCGTTACGCTTCATTTTAACTCATTGTTAATTAAGCGTGGGAGTGTGTCGATGATAGCGTCGAAAGGTTCCATGCTTTGATAACCACGGCAAAGTATCACAGCCCCCTCCAAACAGGAAATGGTCGTGAGCGCAAGTGACGTTGCACGGTTAACGGTTTTACCTTGCGAGGTGAAATGCTCGATAAGGATTTTTTGCCAACGTGCAAATACATCTGAAACAGCTAATTTTACTTGTTCTTCGTGTTCATCTTGTGAAGCTTCAATAACTGCTGCAACAATTGGGCACCCCTGCTGGAATGCAGAAGAACGTACTCGATTATGCCATTGTTGCAAAAACACGAGTAATCCATTTTGTGCATCACTCGCCAAACACTCCTTCAAGGTATTCGCTGCCTGTTCACCAGCCCATTCTATTGCCTCAGTAATAATTTGTACTTTTCCCGCAGGAAAGTGATGATAAGTAGAACCAAGAGGTGCTTTTGCCAGTTTAGCCAACTCGCGGATACTCACTCCATTTAATCCTTTCGTAGACAAAATTGCTGCCGCTGTTTCAATAACACGTTGCCGGCTTGCAACGGAATTTTTACTCATGAAATTCCCGCTTGTTATAACAATCGTTATAGAGTAGCATTGAAAAATAATTAAGACACTCGTTATAATTTGGTGAGAAATGAAGGCAATTGAATTCACTACCAGCGACAACTATCGTCTCAAAGGCTATAGATTTGAGGCTAGCCGTAGTTTGAAAGGCAGGGTAATAGTTGCTGGAGCAACTGGCGTACCTCAGGGGTTCTATCGTCGGTTTGCTGAATTTGCCGGTGAAAGGGGGTTTGAAACTATAACCTTTGACTACCGAGGAATAGGTGAGTCTAAACCTAATTCTTTAAAAGGTTTCAGAATGAACCTGTTGGATTGGGGGAAGCTCGACCTAGCTACAGTAGTAGAGAGTGAAAGCCAGGATGATGTTCCTTTATTTCTTGTTGGTCATTCATATGGTGGTCATGCCTTTGGTTTATTACCTAATCACAACAAAGTCTCTGGTTTCTATGTATATGGCACCGGAGCTGGTTGGCACGGGTATATGCCTTTTTCTGAAAAATTAAAAGTGCTTACGATGTGGAATGTGGTCTTGCCTGTGGTGACATGGTGGAAAGGGTATTGTGCTTGGAAAATTTTGGGAATGGGTGAAGACCTACCCCTTAATGTATTTACACAGTGGAGGCATTGGTGCCGTTTTCCTCATTATTTCTTTGATGACCCTCAAATGGATGGAATTGAAAAACTATATGGATCAGTCAAAACACCAATTGTTGCCGTTAATGCCTTGGATGACCTTTGGGCCTTACCTCCATCCCGAGATGCTTTCGTAAGCTACTACGCCAACGCGCCAGTTACCCGTGTCGATCTAAATCCAAAGGCCCTCTCTGGCACTGTTGGTCATATGGGGTATTTCAGGAAAAGTGCGCAACCACTATGGCAAACCACTTTGGATTGGTTTACTGGCATCGATAAAAAGGCATGCTAGTGATGTCCATTTGTAATTCAGCGGCTAGAGCAAGAGAAATATTCGTGAAGATATTCCAGTTCCAATGTACTCGATTCAGTAATAGGGGGCTTTGCACCGTGAACTAAAAAGCGATGTTTGTTACTATAGAGATGAGCTTACCGTCGAGCTGCACTCACTTGGTCAACCATGTAGAAAGTTTTTGATACACAAAGTTGTCTGAAAGCCCAGCGATAAAAGACCACAACATAAGTTTGTAAAAATCTGAATTTGATTTAAAAGCGATATCGCCTCTTAGCGCTGACTTTATACTTTCAAAGGGTCTGTCGCCACCCACAATCTCAGGAAACAATGCGCCCTCTATCGCCGACGTTGCAAATAAGAGTGTGATGATAACAGCCATGATAGCGCCTATTAATATTAGGTACAGATGCTCGCTGAGACTTTTTGAGGCTTTGTCGTTTTTTTGCTGAAAAGAAGAATAATCTCTTAAAGTGGCACCTAGCATTCCCATGGGGATAACCAGTATCAATACCGATTGCCCGTCAGTGTTATTTGCTAAAGCGTAAGCCAATAACACTAGCAAAAATACTAATGCCGTGACTATTCCGTGGTGTTTCGAGGCAACATTTTCCATGTTCATTAGCAATGATCCCTTAGATGCTCAAAAGACAATTTAATAGTCATTAAAAACCAGTATGTGGCGCTCGTCCAATGATTAATGAATTGAGTTGAGGTTTGAAATATAGCCTGTTGTTACGGAACACATACTTGTGCACAAACGTAATACTTGCCCTTTGCCCTCACGATTATTAATAATCTGGACGGCATTCCTGCTATTGTACTGGGCCTTGGGACTACCTTTGGGTCTGCAGTCTAGCTATGTTTACCCTGCGGCAGGGTAAGCTTAATTAAAGTAAAAACGGCGATGATCTATCGCCGTTTCTAATCTAGTTACAGTTTCAAGGCTGCCATTTCTTCATAATAGGGCATGGCTTGATTTACCACAGCTTCAAGGTCTGATGATAGCGAGGGAAGAGGCTTTTTAGGCGTAGCTTCCAGTCCCGTGCTTTTCCAAACAGAACCATACCAATGTGGAGCCCACACACCATCGTCCTTGTTACCACCTGATGGCCAGTGCAGCATGTCTGGTTGAAAGGCTATTCCAATGGCTTCACACAACGCCTCTAGCATTGCGGCAGGGTTTTCCAAAACATCATCACTATCAATCACAATAGGAGCTTTGCCCAAGGTGTTTTTTACATAATGTAAAAGCTCCCATTGGCGGACAAATCCAATATCTTCCAATGTCGGGTTTTCACGCTTTAGCTGATAGCTCGCTACAACGCGCGCAGGGTGCCTGATTAAAAATACATTGGTGAGCGAAGACAACCAGTCGAGTGGAAAGGCTTCGACCATATGGTGGGTCATTTGCTTTTGATAGAATAAAGGCTTGCCATCGGGTATATCGCCTAAGCACTGCTTTATAACTGTGTTTGCATCGCTGGGTTGAGCTTTGAGTATTTCTTGTTGCATCGGGTGCTCTAAACCCGTGGTGGTAAGGTATGCTGCGTAAAACGGCTCATCTACCACAGCACAATCAGTGCGTGCAGCAAAGGCGTACATCATGGCAGTTGATAAGTTTCTGGGTCCAGACCACATAGCGATACGCATTATTGTGCTCCTTTAACCAAGTCAAAGTACCACTGGCGAATCTTATGAGTCATAGGCCCAGGATAATCAGCACCAATTTTACGACCATCAATATGAGAGACTGGTGTTTGAGCACCAAATGTCCCAGTGAGAAAAGCTTCATCGGCGCCGTAAGTATCGACTAGTGAGTAATTCTTTTCTCTAACAACTACGCCGTTAGCTCGGCAAACATCGATGACTTTTTGCCGCGTTATACCGTTCATGCAGTAGTCACCTGTAGAGGTCCATACTTCGCCTTTTCGAACAATGAAAAAGTTACAGGCATTGGTTGTATTAACAAAGCCGTTGATGTCTAGCATTAGGGCTTCATCAGCACCGCATTTTTCTGCGGCAATACAAGCTAATATACAATTGAGTTTACTGTGACTATTGAGCTTGGGGTCTTGAGTCATTGGTAACCCGCGCAAATGAGGCACGGTAGCCAGCTTAATTGGGCGAGCAATAGAAGCTTTTGAGTGCTCACAAATGATCACCAAAGTGGGCCCTTGCTGAGACAATGCGGGATGCTGAAACGGTTTACTTTTTATCCCTCGGGTAAACATTAAGCGCGCATGTACATCGGTGTGCATATCGTTGGCAAGACGAGTCTGTTCAAGAGCTTCGATAACTTGTTCTTTAGACATTTGAAGGTCCATATCAACAGCGAGAGAAGCTTCGAATAAGCGATCCATATGCTCTTCCAAAAACGCCCACTTTCCGTTGTATAAACGAAGACCTTCCCAAATTCCATCACCCAACATAAATCCACTGTCGTATACAGAAACTTTGGCTTCGGCTCTGGGAACAATATCGCCATTGACGTAAATTTTTATATGATCGTTGCGGTCGTCTTGCGCTGCGGTGTGGGTACTAACGTCGTTCATAGGCCCTTCTTATTGTTGTGGATTTTTGTGACAACAGCATTGTGGCTGAGCTTTTTACAAGACTCAACCCATAAGAGCAGAATGTAAAATACATTGCATGCAAAATATATTTTGGCTATATTAATTTGTATACAAGTTATTTTTAACCGAGAGAGTAAGAGAGATGTTAGAATATTCAGGCACATTATTTACCTTAACCTTGTTGCTCACCATGGTTGTTGCACAAGCGATTATTGCGACAGGTGCTCACAGAAAACAAACCCAATATATTCCTGGTGTAGTCGCTAGCGAACTCGATCATCATTCCTTTGTGTTTAGAAGTCACCGTACCTTTTTAAATTCTTTAGAAAACGTCCCGTTATTCGTGCTTACAGCCATGTTGGCAATGTCGGTGGGAGTTGGGACAGAGGCGCTATTTTGGTCTACGGCAGTTTTTACTAGTGCTAGAGCCATTCACATGGTGCTGTTTTACGCTATAGCCACGAATAAAAACCCTAGCCCAAGAAGCTACTTTTACATGATTGGATTACTCACCCAATTGACTTTACTGGGGCTAGTTTTTTCAGCGTTTTAATAACCGAACTGTGAGGATAGCTCAAAGAGTGAGTAGGGAATGGGGATGGCGGCTGTGGCCATCCCTGTTCTTTTAATTAATGCCCAGTTCTTTTAACTTGCGGGTAAGGGTGTTTCGCCCCCAGCCCAAACGCTTTGCAGCGTCTTGTTTATGGCCGTGAGTATGATGTAGCGCTCGCTCCAACATAATTTTTTCAAAGGTGAGAATAGCGTCATTAAGAATATTTTGACGGCCATCTCGTAACTGTTTGTCGGTCCAGCTAGCAAGCAGTTCAGGCCAGTCGCCTTGCTCGGTAATTGGCGTGTCTACACTGCTATTATTGTGAATCTCAGGGGGTAAGTCACCTGGCAATACTTCTTGACCGCTTGCCATTACCGTTAACCAGCGACAAACGTTTTCTAACTGACGAACATTGCCGGGCCATGCCAACTGAGCCATGACTTTTTCGGCGTCTTTGCTCAAGGTTTTCGCTTCCACATCTAACTCTGTAGCGGCGCGACGCAGGAAGTGTCTGGCAAGTAGTGGAATATCCTCTCTGCGTTCAGCTAGCGAAGGCAAGTGAACTCGAATAACGTTTAGACGGTGAAACAAATCTTCCCTAAACTTTCCTTCAGCTACCCGTTGCTCTAAGTTTTGGTGGGTTGCAGCAATAATTCGCACATCTACGGATACCGACTGGTGTCCACCAACGCGATAAAACTGTCCGTCGGCAAGAACCCTCAACAACCGTGTTTGAACGTCTAGAGGCATATCACCAATTTCATCGAGGAAAAGTGTGCCGCCATCGGCCTGTTCAAAGCGCCCTTGTCGGGCATTTTGCGCGCCAGTAAAGGCGCCTTTTTCATGACCAAACAATTCAGATTCTACCAAGTCGGCGGGAATAGCCGCCATATTCAGTGCTATGAATTGCTGGCTGGAACGAGGGCTGTGGCGATGAAGAGCCTGAGCAACTAGTTCTTTACCTGTACCGGATTGTCCATTGATAAGCACACTGATTGAAGAACGCGACAGGCGACCTATGGCTCTGAACACTTCCTGCATAGCTGGCGCTTCACCGATGATTTCGGTTACATTTTCTTCCACAGGCGCTTGTGAGCTTTTCGATTGCTCTCGAGAGTGTGCTAGTGCTCGTTGCGTTAACGCAACGGCTTCGTCCACATCAAAGGGTTTAGGCAAGTATTCGAATGCCCCCTTTTGATAGGCATTAACCGCACTGTCTAGGTCTGAGTGTGCCGTCATTATAATCACTGGGATCATTGGATAACTGGCGTGTACCTCGTTTAACAGTGTCATACCGTCCATTTGGGGCATACGAATGTCTGAAATGATAACTTCAGGCGGCTGATCTCGCTGTAGCTGTAATAATAAGTCTTGAGGGTTTTCAAAACAGCAGCAACCAATATCAGCTGCTTGTAAGGCTTTTTGAAGCACCCAACGAATAGAACTGTCGTCGTCAACAATCCATACCGATTCATTCGTCATTGCTCGACTCCTTACGATCAATAGGTAGAAATATAGTAAATTCCGTGTGGCCGGGATGGCTATCTACGCCAATTTTGCCGCCGTGGTGATTAATTAGGGTTTGGGATATGGAAAGCCCTAAACCACTGCCATTTTGTTTAGTACTTACCATGGGGTAGAACAAGGTATCTTTAATTTCAGCGGGTATACCAGGTCCATTGTCTACGATGGTAATTTTTACCACTAGTGCATGGCGCTTCGACTGAATAGTCATTTGCCGTTCAACCCGAGTCATTAGGGTGATTTTTGGGTTGGGCGTATTACTCTCAACCAAGGCCTGAATACTGTTGCGCGCAATATTTAAAACTGCCTGCTGAATCATGTCTGGGTCGATATATACATCAGGGATACTAGGATCATAGTCCTTGATAATGGTTACAGGTGTGTCTGAGTCTACTCGCATGAGACCGCGCACCGCTTCCAATGACTGGTGTACATTACATTGCTGGAGACGTGGCAGAGCGTTTGGACCGAGTAGGCGGTCAACTAGATTTCGCAACCGGTCAGACTGCTCTATGATCATTCGTGTAAATTCTCTATGATCATCGTTGAGTTCTTTATCGAGTAGCTGTGCGGCACCGCGAATACCCCCAAGCGGGTTTTTAATTTCGTGTGCTAAACCTCGTACTAGCTCTCGCGCTGCATAGTGTTGAGCATTTTGCAGGTTTTCGCGAGAGATGCGTTTTTGCTGGTCTATTTTCTTTACTTCAAATAATAGCTGTGGGCCTGCTTCTGTTTGTAGATTCGTGACGGTTAAGTCAACCAGAACTGATCTGTGGTCGCGAAAATTAAGTCGAATTTCGTTCTCGGTAAAGTCTTCCCCAAGCCGTAAAGCTGCACGAAGACGATTAGTATCTATGGCACTGGGTAAAAAGAAGTCGCTCAGAGGGTGACCACAGAGTTGTTTATAACCTGTTTCGAAGAGTGCTTCCCCTGCATGGTTGGCGTAAACGATGTTCAATGTTTCGTCCACAGCAACAAGTGCAGTATTGAGGCTATTGAGCAAATTTTTAGTTTCTGACTCGGTAGGCTGCATGCCGAGTTTCACTCCCTGCACATTATTGGTGCATTATAAATTATCTGTAGCAAATTTGCGCACTGCAATTTATCTGTCACAAATGATGTGAACCGCTATGGTGCGTGGGCTGCGCTACGATTGAACCTTAGTTGCTGTTTATTAATACAGATGCTTTGTGTAAAAACAGCACTTGTTCTGGGCTAGATGCAAGAGTCTTGCCCGTATTGTTCAACAGGAGTACGTGGTAGGAATGCGCGCCGCGGTTGATACCTGAAAGGTTAAATAGTCCTGTGGAATTCTTTTGCACAATTTGCCCGTCGAAGACAAGGGCATAGGTTGGACTTGATGGATTTTGAACTGGTTTTACGCGAATTGAGATGTTGCCCTGATTATTGCGAATGGTAGTTTCTGGTGCAGGTGAAGCAATTTCTAAAGGAGGGTAGTGTGCTTCTGTGCTTTGTAGCGGTGCTATTGGTGAGCTCGTTGGCGAAAGAGAGGCTGACTGGTTAACCGTGTTCCTATCAACCTCAAAGATTGTTGCCGAAGGAGAGTTTACTGGTGCGTCAGTGTAAGTAACAGTACCGTCTTCATTAACAACCTTATAGATTGTTTTGTCTTGTGCTTCAATACCAGATGACATCAGCACAAGAAAACACAGTATAGAACAAGTATAACCAACGTTTGGTAACACAGTATTGTGTCCTCTACCTAAAAACATACAATAATTACTTAAATAGTAGGCAATTAAGTTTCATAAAAAAAGCCTGTCAGTTTATGTCTTGTATGAAAGTTAATACCTAGATGGCTGAAGTGAAAATTGATACCAGATATAGGTAAAGTCAGGCCAGAAGCAATAAAAAAGGGAAACGCAATGTTTCCCTTTGAGTAAGATAAGTACTAAACCTTAAGCTAGTGCTTGCTTAGTAATCTTAATGATAATAGAAGCCACTTTGTACGGATCAGCGTTTGATGAAGTACGACGGTCTTCTAGACGGCCTTTCCAACCATCTTCTACAGTGCTGATTGGGATACGGATAGACGCACCGCGGTCAGAAACACCGTAGCTGTACTGGTCGATAGACTGAGTTTCGTGCTTACCAGTTAGGCGCTGTTCGTTGTGAGCACCGTATACGTCGATACATGCGCCAACGTTCTTACCAAACTCTTCACAGATCTTAGTAAATACTGCTTCTTCACCAGCTTCACGCATTGCGCCGTTAGAGAAGTTAGCGTGCATACCAGAACCGTTCCAGTCAGTGTCGCCAAGAGGCTTCGGATGATACTCGATAGCAAGGCCGTACTTTTCAGCAGTACGCTCTAGTAGGTAGCGAGCTAACCAAATTTCATCACCAGCGCGTGCTGCACTTTTCGCGAATACTTGGAATTCCCACTGACCAGCAGCAACTTCAGCGTTGATACCTTCAACGTTTAGGCCTGCTTCAAGACAAAGGTCTAAGTGCTCTTCGATTAGGTCACGGCAGAAAGCGTTTTTCGCGCCAACAGAACAGTAGTAAGGACCTTGTGGCTCAGGGTAACCGCCAGCTGGGAAGCCCGGTGGGCGATTTGTTTCTGGATCCCATAGGAAGTACTCTTGCTCGAAACCGAACCAGAAATCATCATCATCGTCGTCGATAGTAGCACGACCGTTAGACTCGTGAGCAGTACCGTCAGCGTTTAGTACTTCAGTCATAACTAGGTATGCGTTTAAGCGACCTGGATCAGGAATGATTGCAACAGGCTTCAAAAGACAATCTGACGCATTACCTTCTGCTTGCTCTGTAGAGCTACCGTCGAAAGACCACATTGGGCAATCTTCTAGCTTACCGCTAAAGTCACTGCGTACCATAGTTTTGCTGCGAAGGCTTTGAGTAGGCTTGTAGCCGTCTAGCCAGATGTATTCCAACTTACTCTTCATTCTTTTAGTTCTCCAATCATGTGAAAAAGTTAAGGCATCACTTCCAGGGTTAATGCCGATTTTAACTAGCGGAATAATATGTAGGAAGATTGTAAACACATTTCATGCCATTTCGGGAAATGCGAAAAGTTTCTTTAGTTTTAACTAATGCTTTTTGGGAAAATATGCAAAAAAATAATATTTCTACCCATGTATTGCATGATTAAAGCTATATAAATCAGTTGCTTATTTTTTGCTTTTGAAAAAAGACTCAAATTTTTCAGTAAGTTACATCGATTAAAAATTAATCAGGCAAAATGAATACAAGAATACTGAACGCTACATAACTTAAAAACAACTCAATTATGCGCACTATTTTGGTGCGTTTTTTCATGATTTTACTGATTTTTGTTTATATTTGGTGCAAAGTGTAGTGCTTGATAACTTATTTTGCCAAGTCACTGGCCCAATCTTCTTGTAGCACGCTTAAAAACTCGTGAAAGTTTGCGGGTCGATTTTTAGGGTCTTTTTCTAAACAGTCGAGTACTAGTTTTTCAAGTAACTTGGGCACCGGATATTTACTAACCTCTGAGGGTTTTGGCGGAACTTGGTTTTCAACAGCTTCTAATATTTCGTATGCCCGTTCACCGTCAAAGGGCGTTTGTCCTGTGAGCAATTCATATAGCACTGAGCCTAAGCTGTATATATCTGTGCTATAGCTGATATCGGGATCTCTGCGGATTTGCTCTGGAGACATATAGCATAGGGTGCCCTGAAGTTGCCCAAGCCCAGTTACCGATTTATTAGCCTTGTTCATCATTTGATTTTTATTGATACCCATAGTGTCGTCAATGTCGTCTTCTACTGAGCCATCTTTGCGCCACACTTTGGCTAGTCCCCAGTCTAAAAGAAGCACTTCACCATAAGGGCCGCAAAGAATATTCTCGGGTTTAATGTCTCGGTGAGCTACACCGTGAGCGTGGGCATAACTCAATGCTTGTGCTACTTGTTCAATCACGTGCATTAACTGGGTCAAATCGTAGCGATCGCGATAATCCATGATCTCTCTGAGTGTATACCCATGCACCAGCTTCATTGTGAAATAGTAGTTGCCCTCTCTATCGCGGCCAATTTCGTAGGTAGGTACTGTGTTGGGGTGTTGTAATAAGGCAGATACACGAGCCTCGCGTAGCAGGCGTCGCTGCTCTATTGGATCGTTTTTAAACTCTTTTCGAAGGGTTTTGTATACAATAATGCGGGACAAATGTAGATCTTTGCAGCTGCGTATTTCTGACTTTCCACCCATGGCTATGTTACCCAAAAACATATAGCGCGTATTTGGGTTCAGTGTTTCAGGTAACGGGCGATCAGTATCGTCCAAATAAATTTTGCTATATTCTTTAGAAGGTTGCTGAAATTTAAGCATCACATTTATGTCTTATCGATGTTTTTTGTGAGTCTAGCGCAAAACAAAACAACATTGCATGTTTCACACAAGAAATTGCGTGTTATCATGAAGTTGTTTATGTATTACCCCGTAAAAAACCTTGTACGTATTGAAGCTAACATCGGATGATTTGTAATGAAACCTGTTGCTTGGATCTCCACCGCAAATAGTCACCGTGGCAGCATACGTGCTGTTAACGAAGACGCTTTCCTCAGTGAGTCAAGCGCCAAGCTTTGGTGCGTGGCCGACGGAATGGGCGGTCATTCGAAAGGAGATGTGGCGAGTACTTTAATCGTTAATAAACTCGCCGCTATTGCACAAAATCCATCGACCTTGTCTGTGCCTTCAATTATCGTGGCTATTCAACAAGCGAATACGGAAATTATCGAACTTTCAAAACAGCTCGGTGAAAAAGTAGGAAGTACTGTCGCCGTTATGTATATAGAAGATGACGAAGTCAATATACTCTGGGCCGGCGATAGTCGTGTGTATCGATGTGCAGACAGTGTATTGGAATGTTTAACCCGAGATCACAATCAAGCGGAAGAGTTGGTGGCCCACGGCTTACTTTCTCGCGAGAAAGCTAATAGCCATCCAGGGTCTAGACTGATTACCCGAGCGGTGGGAACAAGTTCATCGCTACAGCTTGAACACATAAAGGTTAAATGGCACGAAAGCGATCATTTCGTGTTAACGTCAGACGGGCTCAACAACGTGATGGAAGACCCCGCAACTGTATCCGAATTATCAGGTTCAGCCTGTAAAAATATCAGCGATACACTTATTGAAAATGCACTAAAACGCTGGGCTCTTGATAATATCACTGTCATAAATGTCTGTTGCACACCAGAAATCTAAGTCTTGGTTGCTTTTTAAGCAAACTCACAGCAATTGCTGCTCGCTAAAGGGCTAAATACCCTGTACAATCCGCGCAAATTTTTATCGACTTTTTGCATCATTCTTAGTTGCAAGGCGTTACGTTAAGTAACGAATGACACAGGCTATAAGCATGAATACTACTGATATTAGTAAGTTGCGTAATATCGCAATTATCGCCCACGTTGACCACGGTAAGACAACCTTGGTTGATAAACTGTTACAGCAATCCGGTACACTTGAGACCCGCGGCGAGCACGAAGACCGTGTAATGGACTCAAATGACATCGAGAAAGAACGTGGGATTACCATTCTTGCTAAAAACACAGCAATTAACTGGAATGACTACCGCATTAACATTGTAGACACCCCAGGACACGCCGATTTCGGTGGTGAAGTAGAGCGTGTAATGTCAATGGCTGACTCAGTGTTACTACTTGTAGATGCGCAAGAAGGTCCAATGCCACAAACACGCTTTGTAACGCAAAAAGCATTCGCTCAGGGTTTGAAGCCAATTGTCGTTATCAACAAAATCGACAAGCCGGGCGCACGTCCTGATTGGGTGATGGATCAAGTTTTCGACTTGTTTGATAACCTTGGTGCAACCGACGAACAGCTAGACTTCCAAGTGGTTTACGCATCAGCAATCAACGGCTGGGCGTCACTAGATGCTGACGAAGAAACCTCAGACATGAATGCCTTGTTCCAAACTATTGTGGATCAAGTTTCACCACCAGATGCTGATGTAGACGGCGCGTTCCAAATGCAAATTTCTCAGCTTGATTACAACTCATACGTGGGTGTTATCGGTGTTGGTCGTGTTAAGCGCGGTTCAGTTAAGCCTAACCAACAAGTGACTGTTGTTACTGCTGACGGTAAAACGCGTACGGGTAAAGTTGGCTTGGTATACGGTTACCTTGGCCTTGAGCGTCACGAAGTTGAACAAGCGAACGCTGGCGACATTATTGCTATTACAGGTTTGGGTGAACTTAAAATTTCAGACACCATCTGTGATATCAATACGGTTGAAGCATTACCACCGCTGTCTGTTGACGAGCCAACTGTAACAATGACCTTCCAGGTAAATACGTCGCCGTTCGCAGGTAAAGAAGGTAAGTACGTTACCTCACGTAACATTTTAGATCGTCTAAATGACGAGCTAGTACACAACGTGGCACTACGCGTTGAAGAAACGGCTGACCCTGATAAGTTCCGCGTGTCTGGCCGTGGTGAGCTTCACCTTGGTATCTTAATTGAAAACATGCGTCGTGAAGGCTATGAACTGGCTGTATCGCGTCCCGAAGTAATCTTAAAAGAAGAAAATGGTGAAACACTAGAGCCGTTTGAAACTCTTACGGTTGATTGTGAAGAACAGCACCAAGGTTCTATCATGGAACAGCTTGGTCTGCGTAAAGCAGAAATGACTGATATGTCTCCAGACGGTAAAGGTCGCGTGCGTATTGATTTCATCATTCCAAGCCGTGGCTTAATCGGTTTTCAAACTGACTTTATGACGCTAACGTCTGGTTCTGGTTTGCTATACCATACATTTGACCATTACGGCCCTTACAAAGGTGGCGTTATCGGTAAGCGTAAAAATGGTGTTCTTATTGCCAATGCCAACGGTAAAGCACTGACTAATGCCTTGTTCAACCTTCAAGAGCGTGGTCGCTTATTCATTGGCCATGGTGTTGAGGTTTATGAAGGTATGGTGATTGGTATTCACAGCCGCGACAATGACCTAACAGTAAATGCGCTTAAAGGTAAGCAACTAACTAACGTACGTGCTGCGGGTACTGATGAAGCTCAGAACCTTGTACCACCTATCGTGATGTCTCTTGAGCAAGCCCTTGAGTTTATCGATGATGATGAATTGGTAGAAGTAACACCTGAGTCAATTCGTATTCGTAAGAAGCTTCTTACTGAAAACGAGCGTAAGCGAGCGTCACGCGAGAAAAAGTAATATCGACCTATCGATGTAACATCTAAAATGGAAGCCAGCTAAAAAGCTGGCTTTTTTGTACTCGGTGAAAATATAGAAAGTGGCGGTGAGTTAGAGTGCGCACTATTATCAAATGACGCGATTCCAAAATGGAGAACAATGTGTTTTCGGTTGCCGTGATTGAAGATGATGTAATTACTCTGGATATGATTACCAATACGCTAGAAAACAAACTAGGTGCTACGGTATTCCCATTTAACCGCAGTAAAGTCGCGAGAGAGTTTTTACTGCAACAAAATTCAGATTCTCTTCAGTTGATTATTAGCGATCAAATAATGCCGGACTTTGACGGTATTAGTCTTCTTCAAGCCTGTTTTACTGCCAAACTAAACGTACCCTTCTTAATGATTACCGCAGACCCCAATAAAACACTAGTCATGAATGCGCGAAAGTTAGGCGTGAGCGGTTTTTTAGCCAAGCCTCTTGCAATGAATGAGCTAGTGGAAAAGGTATCTTCGGTGTGCAAGCTAACTCGGTAATGACAAAGGCGTAATCGTTCTAAATAATTTTTTGTTTAGACTGGTGTCATTGGAATCAATTGATTAGAGTAACGCCATGAAATTAAGGCCAAACAGGATGCCATAGTGAGTTTTAACTTTGATCAAACCCCCAACAGAGACGGGACATTTTCACTCAAGTGGGAAAAGTACAAAGGCAAAGACATTATTCCTGCGTGGGTTGCTGATACCGAGTTTAAAGTGGCTCAGCCTATTTTAGATGCAGTGACTGCTCGCACGGCACACGGTAATTTAGGTTACTACTTGCCTTCCGCTTATCAACCGGCAAATGATGCTGTGCAGCGTTGGTTAAAAGACAAGCATGATTGGCACATTGAAAAAGAGTGGATAGTGTGGACACCGGGCGTGGTGCCTGCGTTCAATGTAGCGATAAAAGCCAACTGTAAACCGGGCGATAAAGTCATAGTGCAAACGCCCAACTATCCGCCATTGTTAGCCGCACCACAAATTAATGGTATGGAGCGAGTTGATATAGGCACGGTAATAGAAAACGGTCGTTATACGCTAGATTTTGATGCCCTTGAGCGCAATGCTGCCGATCCAAAATGTACCTTGCTTATTTTGTGTAACCCTATGAATCCGGTAGGATCAGTACTTACTCAAGATGAACTAGATCGGGTCGCACGCATTTGTAACGAAAATAACGTAATACTGTGTTCTGACGAAATTCATTGTGATTTGATTTTAGAACCCGGCGTTAAGCACCTTCCCGCGGGGCGAGATGCTGCGTTGGCGAACAATAGCATCACCTTAATGGCAGCAAGCAAAACCTTCAATATTGCTGGGTTAGGTACGTCATTTGCCATAATTCCCGACCGTAAGTTACGCGCACAGTTTACTCAAGGTGCTGCGGGTATAGTTCCTTGGGTGACTATTTTGGGGTTAGTTGCTACCGAGGCTGCATTTACAGTCTGCGATGATTGGCACGAGGCTGAACTGGCCTATTTACGCGAAAATAGAGCACTGGTTGTTGAGGCAATAAACAATATTGACGGGTTAAGTATGTTAAAGCCAGAGGCCACTTTTTTAGCCTGGGTTGATGCTAGCAAACTCGGTGTAGAAAATGTGATGGCGTGGGCTGAGTCGAAAGGTGTAGGTCCGTCGCCGGGCGCAGATTTTCATCAGAAGGACCACTTTCGCATAAACTACGGTTGCAGCAAATCAATGTTAGCGCAAATTTTGTCGCGTCTATCGGCATAACGATTACCGGGTTGGTTAACTGTAATGACAAGCGACATATTACCCCTCAAGGTTTCTGACGCGCTTTATAATGATAAAGCGCTTTCATCAGTGCTACCTAATCAATATGAGATGGACGGTATTATTTTTGCCGTTGCAGCTTGTCCTGAAATCCCTATGCCCGAGCAATGGATGCCATGGGTTATTCGCAACAGTGCCAACCGTTTAGTGAATCAACAAGTGGATGTGCTAGCAGACTGCCTGATGAACTCTATGCGAGCGCACCTTCAATGGATGAGACACGACAAAGTGGCATTGCCCCAAGACTGTTATTATGTTGAAGGTCAACTTTCGCTACCACATGGCTTGGTAAATTGGCTTAATGGTTTGTTGGCAGGTCACAAGCAGTTAGAGCCTGTGTGGAAAAGTGCATGGGAACGTAGCGCAAAGTTAGAGCGAAAGAACGAAAAAGCGCTATCTGGCAATGAAACACCAGAAGCACGGTTGTCACGATGTTTGAAGTTGTTTTCAACGTTGGCTAATTTGGAACTAGCATTGTCACAACGCTCTGATTCGAACGCGGCAACTCTGCAACAAAATATTCCATTGTTGTGGAAACAGCTACCAGCCCTATTGAAAGACTATGTGTTATTGGCAGGCGACTTAGCACAGGCCTTGCCCAACCAATTTGAATCGTTCAGTGAAGCTAAACCAAACTAGAGTAGCTATCGAAGCTTTTGCCGCTGGGTTAGCGAGTTTTTAAGTGACACCATGTATGTATCTAATTCAGTTTTGGCTTGTTCATAAGCTAGATTTAGTTCGACTGAATTAGGTTCTTGCATAAGCGCTTTAAAGGCAACATCCGTTTTTAACAGTAACGACTTTAGATGGATATTACTGTTCTCCATATCCTTTCCTTATCTTTTCGGTTTAACCGATAACGTCCATGAACTGCCAATATATATCGATTTAAATAGGTTTTACAACGGCCAAACATACAATCGCAAGTAAAACTAGCACTGGGGCTTCGTTTAAAAAGCGATAGAATTTTGAACTGTGTTTATTTTCGTCTCGTTCGAACTGCTTGAGTAATTTATATAAATAGAAGTGATACCCATAAACTGCAAGTAAAAGTACAAACTTAATGTGCAACCAATGGGACGCTTTAAACCAAGCGGCGCCATAACTGAATATCAACAACACGCCAAACACTAGCGTTAAAAGAGCAAATGGCGTAACAAAAAACCATAACCGTCGCTCCATGGTTTTGAATTGATTTTTTACTTCTTGCGAATCAGTCGATGCATGGTAAACAAACAAACGAGGCAAATAAAAAATGCCAGCCATCCAAGCGACCATAAAAAAAATGTGAAGTGCCTTAAACCAAAGAATTGTCATTGTTAGTAATGGGCCTTTTGCAAGTAACTCTGTAGCGTGTTCCAAGTAACAACACCGATAATATCTTTAGGATCTTGATCATAAATATAAACGGCACCCAAACGCGAGCGTTTCAAGTGCTCGTGAACTTCGTGTAACGTGGATTGAGAATTGAGGCCTTCCATCGCATGATAAATTAACGGATGGGCGTCGTGCTCTAAGCTCACATTGTACTGTACTAATCGGTATTGCACATCTATTTCAAATAGTGACGCTTGAACAACGATGTGGGTTGGATTGTGCGATAAGTATTCTTCCATCGCTTTTTCTGGTGCGTCGTAAAAAAGTTTATAGTCGGTTTGCATGGCGGCGAGAACACCGGTTTTTTCCAACGCTTCTCGAATTGACGAAATTGCATAGGGTAGGTTTTGATAATCTAGTTGGCGAATAAAGATAGAACGATTACCAAAAAACTGGGTCGATGTTACATAAGCCGGCACAATAACTAACATGGCTGGAAGTATAATTTCAGGGCTGTATGACAGCTCCATAACCGCTGAAAGTGCGGCAAGAGGCGCGTGCAGCACAGCGGTGAGCATTCCGGCAATACCGAGTAACGCGAAACTACTGGTAAATTCAGGCACATTAATAAACATGGATAATGGCAACAGCAATACCGCACCAGCAAGCATGCCTATCACCATCACAGGCCCTATTATTCCTCCGGGAACACCCAGTCCAATTGCACATACAGCAAGCCCAACTTTACATACAAGTACTGCAATTAAGAGCAAGGTGCCAGGGTCGCTATTGAATAGTGATTCTACATCGATAAATTGAGCACCGAGAGCTTCGGGTAAAATCATACCTACCACACCGGTAATGAGGGCCGCCAATACTAGGCGCCAAATCATTGGTACGGGCCTAAATATGGTCATGACACGCATGAGTTGATTGTTGAATAGGGTAGCCAACATACCGAGAAGTACACCCAATAGAATCAGGTATAAGTACATCCATTCACTAAAGGCATTGAAAGATAAAAAGGCCAACTCGTTGCCTTCTCCAAAGACCATTCTTGTCAGTACTGAACCACAAGCTGCTGCGAGCATAATGGGCACAAATATGTGAATTTTGTATTCTCGTAACACTACTTCCATGACAAAAATAACTGCTGCAAAGGGAGTGTTGAAAGACGCGGAAATACCCGCGGCAATTCCGCAACCTGCAAGTATTCTGATGCTATTGTAGGGAAGACGTAACCACTGGCCTAAGAAGCTACTACCCGACGCTCCCAAATGAACGGAAGGACCTTCTCTTCCAACAACAAATCCACCTGCAAGGGCCAACATGCCGCCAAAAAATTGATTGATAGTGGTGCGAATAGGAATGTGGCCATAGTGGTATTTTACACGATGGATCACAAATGGAATGCCCATTCGATAGTGCTTAAACCCAGTGATATAGGCGATGACAAGAATCAGGGAAACACTTATCAGTGGCATTAACAGCCATGCGGGCCACTCGTTATTGAACCAGGCTTTAAGGGTGCTAAATCCCGATACTTGAAGCCATTCCACACACAATCGAAAGAGGATAATAAGTAACGCCGCGCAGGTTCCTCCAACAATACCCAACAAACACAGCTGAATCGATGTTCGAGGGGTGGCAACTTCCTGTCGTAGAGCTTGCATGCGCATGATGTGGTAGAGTAGGTCGATATTGACAACTAGCTTATCACAATCACTTGAATTTCATAATGTTAACTAACAGCGAATATGAGTGGTAGAACCATCAGGTAGTAAAGTAAATGACAACAGATCAGCTAAAGCAGTTTCTTGGGAATCACAAATGGTCGTTGATTATTGGGGCCGCAATGCTGGCTATGGTGGGTTTTGGATATCAGCTTTCTCATATTGAAGAGAAGTTCAATATTCAGAATCTTAGAGCGGCTGAAAATACCTTGGCTTTGGTGAGTGACGAAAACAGCGCCCTGATCACTAAAGTGAATCAGTTAGAGGTGGCTTTGTCTGTTACCACTATGGAAAAAGAGGCGTTGCTTGAACAAATCACCGAATTAAAAGGTGAAATGCTAGAACTTGAACAGCAGAATGTGTTTTACCAGAGAGTGGTCTCTCCGGAACAATCTCAAGAGGGATTTATCGTAGACAATGTTGAGGTAGAGGGTTTGGAAAACGGACGCTATACCTTGAGGTTTGTGTTACTCCAGCAACGACAAAATCGCGCCGTTGTGAATGGGAGTTTGGCTATTGAATTGGTAGGAATACAAAACGGCGAACCCTTTTCATTGAAAACGGGGGATGCAGAGTTTCTAGAGTTGCCAGTGGCCTACCGCTTTCGCTATTTTCAAGCGGTTAGTTTAGAGTTTGTGCTTCCAGAAGGTAGTGATGTTAACCAAATACACCTGTCTACCGTTGTTTATCAATATCAACGGAGAATCGGTGTATATGAGCAGTCATACACTTGGAGCGATGTAATATTGTCCCGTTAATCTTCCTAGTGTTAATCTATTCTTTTTTTTTGTAACATCGAGTTACTAGAGAAAATTTACATATTGAGTAGCTCTATTCTCCTAAGTTGCTCAGTTTAATTTGGTAGGGGAAATAAGGATAAGAAAATGGAATGGTATTTAAAGGTTCTAAAAAATTACGTTGGTTTTTCAGGCCGTGCGCGTCGCAAAGAGTATTGGATGTTCTTTTTGTTCAATATCATTATCAGTATTGTATTGGCAGTAGTTGATGGCGCATTGGGTACGGCAGTTTTAGGAATGGTCTACTCATTAGCAGTCTTGTTGCCCGCTATTGCAGTAGGTGTGAGAAGATTACACGACACAGCTCGCTCTGGCTGGTGGCTTCTTGTTGGGCTTATTCCTCTATTAGGTACAATTATTCTGATCATCTTCTTCGTTCAAGATAGTAAAGATGAGGGTAATGAGTATGGGCCAAATCCTAAAAGCGAACTTGCCTAAATGATATAAACAACGCTGGGAAGGGGGCTTTCTGGCGTTGTTTTATTCTTGTGTATTCACAAGCACCTTCAGGGTGTTTGATATTTACTCATATACCCTTCACAAACTCACATATCTATTGCTGTAAGAGCGTAATTTGATACAGTGGAGAAACTAGACTCAGCACAATAGCTGGGCATTCGCGCTAACAAATTCTTGCAGGTAACAGCAATGACAGATCCATGCTTTCGCATGAAAGGAACAACGCTCACCAGTGTTGTTGTTGAGGTGCATCGTTTTGCGCCAGACGAGTTCAAGCAACAACTCGCTGAAAAAGTGCAAAGTGCACCGCAGTTTTTTACCCGTTCCTCATTAATACTTCACTTAGCAGTATCATTGTCGGCCACTGAGTTTGAACTTCTGGTTGCGCTGTGTCGCCAATTCGAGCTTCAGCCAATGGCCGTAAAAGGGGAAACACAGGGCCTCAAGGGCATTATCAACGATTTAGGACTAGCGGATGTTAGTCAGAGTAAGTTTACCGACAGCGTGCTAAAGAGCCCACAACAGCCCGTACAGAACGAACAATCCCCAGCACCTCAAGACGTGGTTAAAACGGTGACGGTAGAAACCATGAAACCGGCCAAGGTCATTAATAGGCCTGTTCGCTCAGGGCAACAAATTTATGCCGAAGGGTGTGATTTAGTTATCACCGCAGCGGTTAGCGAAGGCGCAGAAGTATTGGCCGACGGTAACATTCATGTGTACGGCACACTTCGAGGTCGAGCGTTAGCTGGTGCTAAAGGAAATATTCACGCGCGGGTATTCTGTCACTCATTAGACGCAGAATTAATTTCAATCGCAGGTCAGTTTGTCATGCACGACACCATAAAAAGTAAATGTTGGAAGCAACCTGCGCAAATCTATTTAGAAGACGACACTCTGCAAATTGAATCTCTTGCATAACCGAGCTTCGTCATTGAGGAAAAATACATGGCAAAAATTATCGTTGTAACTTCAGGTAAAGGCGGAGTGGGGAAAACCACTTCAAGTGCTGCAATTAGTACGGGTCTAGCATTAAAGGGCCACAAGACTGTCGTTATCGATTTTGACGTAGGTTTGCGTAATCTAGACCTCATTATGGGGTGTGAACGTCGGGTGGTTTACGACTTTGTCAATGTCATCAACAAGGAAGCAACGCTAAAACAAGCACTCATTAAAGATAAACGTACCGATAACTTGTTTATTCTTCCG
>JALUXV010000577.1 GCA_027013165.1 Alteromonadaceae bacterium | reverse complement strand
TGCTATCAAGCGCTTTTATTTAATGAATTAAAAGGGTTTTAGCCATTTATGGCGCAACAAGATTATGTTTCACGTGGACGAGCTCCACAGAAAAAAAAGGCCGCAGCCAAACGCAATAAAAAAGAAGCGCAATTAGCATCATTTCCAGTGCTAAGGTTAGTTATTGTGGTCACGCTATTATGTAGCTTTGCGGCGTTTTTATGGTCTATTAAAGACAATGTTGATGAGTCTCACGATAACTCAATAACAAGAGAAGTCGTCACCGATGAGGACGAATTACCAGAACTGCCTCAAGAGGAGTGGGAATACATTCGCACGCTACCAGGTTATGAGGTGCAAGTGAATGTGGCTGAACAAGAAAAGTCCGACAAACGTTATCTTATGCAGTGCGCGTCGTTTCAAACCCGAGCGCAGGCAGAATCAATGCGTGCAACTATTGCATTTCAAGGGCTTGAAGCACAGATTCGCCCGTCGAGCGGAGCTAATGGCGACTGGTTTAAGGTCATTTTGGGGCCTTTTGACACCAAACGTGACGCGGAAAAAGCTAAACACAGTCTAAGAAAAGTGAATATAGCAACCTGCCAAATCTGGTATTGGAATCAATAATCTTGGTAAATTAGAGGGCTTCCTGCCCTCTCCAGCAATTTCTTCACTTGAAAATGTGCTGAAGTTCCCCATTTTCTACCTATAGCAATGATGGTTGTCACAATAAAACTGTGACAACCCCCAATTATTACGGGGAAATTAACGTGACAACGATAGTATCTGTCAGACGTGGAAATCAGGTGGTAATGGCTGGAGACGGACAAGTCTCGCTGGGAAACACCGTAATGAAAGGCAATGCACGTAAAGTGCGCCGCTTGTATCACGACAAAATTTTAGCAGGCTTCGCCGGTGGTACTGCCGATGCCTTCACCTTATTTGAGCGTTTTGAAGCCAAGTTAGAAGCACATCAAGGCCATTTAACCAAGGCTGCGGTTGAGCTCGCTAAAGACTGGCGTACCGACCGCATGTTGAGAAAACTTGAGGCTCTACTCGCGGTGGCGGACAAAACCGCTTCACTTATCATTACCGGAAATGGCGACGTTGTTCAGCCTGAACAAGACCTTATTGCCATAGGTTCGGGTGGAAACTATGCGCAAGCGTCGGCCACTGCATTACTGAACAACACAGAATTGTCAGCCAAGGAGATTGCAGAAAAAAGTCTGACAATCGCTGGCGATATTTGTGTGTTTACAAACCACAGTCAAACCATAGATGTATTAGATTACTGATACGGTTACACAGGTTTAAGAAAAGGGTTTATTCATGTCTGAAATGACACCAAGAGAAATAGTTCACGAACTTGACCGCCATATTATCGGTCAGCAGGGCGCAAAGCGCGCCGTATCTATCGCCTTGCGTAACCGCTGGCGCCGTATGCAGTTAGAGCCAGAACTGCGCCAAGAAGTTACACCAAAAAACATTCTAATGATTGGCCCAACTGGGGTTGGTAAAACTGAGATAGCTCGTCGTCTGGCTAAGCTGGCAAATGCGCCTTTTATCAAGGTTGAAGCCACTAAGTTTACTGAGGTTGGGTATGTGGGTAAGGAAGTGGAACAAATTATCCGTGACCTTGCTGATATTGCAGTAAAGATGACTAAAGAGCACGAAATGAAGAAAGTGAAGTTTCGTGCCGAGGAAGCCGCGGAAGACCGCATCCTAGACGTGCTTATTCCACCACCAGAAGATGTTTGGGGTAAAAAAGAAGAGGTTGAAGATCGGGGCACCCGCCAAGCGTTTCGTAAAAAGCTTCGTCAAGGCGACCTAGACGACAAAGAAATTGAAATTGATGTGGCTCAGCCTCAAGTAGGTGTAGAAATAATGGCACCCCCGGGCATGGAGGAAATGACTAATCAGCTTCAAGGGATGTTCCAAAATCTTTCGGGTTCGCAAAAGAAAAAGAAAAAGCTGAAAATAAAAGATGCGTTCAAGCTGTTGGTTGAAGAAGAAGCGGCTCGCCTAGTAAACCAAGAAGACTTGAAAGAAAAGGCTATTGAGTCAGTAGAGCAAAATGGCATTGTGTTTGTTGATGAAATCGACAAGATTTGTAAACGCGAAGGCAATACCTCAGGTGATGTTTCTCGTGAAGGTGTTCAACGTGACTTGCTGCCATTGGTTGAGGGTTCCACCGTGTCAACTAAGCACGGAATGGTAAAAACTGACCACATTTTGTTTATTGCCTCAGGCGCATTCCAGATGGCAAAACCTTCTGACCTTATTCCAGAGCTTCAAGGTCGTTTACCTATTCGCGTAGAACTTTCTGCACTAGAAGTGGGGGATTTTAAGCGTATTCTTACCGAGCCAAATGCATCACTGACCGAGCAGTATAAAGCACTGTTGGCCACAGAAGGCGTTAGCGTAAACTTTGACGATTCGGGCATTCTACGTATTGCAGAAGCAGCATGGCAGGTCAATGAGCGCACCGAAAACATTGGTGCACGCCGCTTACACACAGTACTTGAACGCCTAATGGAAGACATTTCATTCGACGCTTCAGAAAAGAGTGGTGAGACTCTACTGATTGATGCCGATTATGTTAACAGCCATCTTGATACCTTGGTTGAAAACGAAGATTTATCGCGCTTTATTTTGTAATCTGTTGGTAATTTAGAAGATCTGTTTATTTTACAACACTGATTTGGCAAAAGCGCGATAGTGATCGCTTTAGCGATTACTAAATATTTTAAGATCCGATATCAATTTTGGTACCGGATCTCTTTTAGATAGCTTGAGATTTTCAAGATTCACTTGTCCAAAAGCCCAGACTCCGCCAAAGGAACCTGCGAACTCTTTTGTCTACCATTACAACGCGTTACCCTATAGGCGAGATATGGGTTGAAAGTAGATCCGACTCAGGATCGCTTTGGATCCGTCATTGTCAGAATTATTTACACCATTGAATTTCAACTAAAGTCTTATTTTTTTAACATTTTGTTTTTAAATGATTTTTTATTTTTGGCATTAATGCTGCTAATAGATTGGAAACTATCTTAAAGGAATCGACTCATGTTTAAAAAGTTACTTACTGGAGCGGTATTACTCGCTGCATCAGCAACTGCAAATGCTGGTGTTATTTCTCAATTATTTTGGTTCGGTGACGACACCGCAACGGCTGCAAACGAGTTAGCTATCACTACTGGCGTTGGCGGTGGAGCAACTATCGAAGAACTAGAGTTGGATTGGGGCCCAGCCACATTCTCGTTCGACCTTTTCGACACCTTAGGCGGAACTCGTGTTCTTAACTCTGTAGAACTTATTCTTAACGGTACTTCTACTGGTGAGATTGAAGGTACAAACGGTGGTACGAATCCTGCTGATTTGACACTTGAGCTAGGTGCTCAACTTTCAGTATCTACTTCTGGCGTAAACTTGGTCACGGTTTTTCCTCAGTACGCAGAAACCTTCCTAGCGGTAGGTTCTGGTGCTATCGTTGGTTCAGGCCCAGTTAGTACTAGTTCGTCAAACTCAGAAACGTATACGTCTAGTGACACTGGTCTTGCGGCATTTATTTTTAGCCAGTTCCTTGGGACAGGTACATCTACAGTTGATATTGAAGCTGAAGGTCAGTTCAATGCAAGCGGCGGTGGTAGTGGTTCGGTTTCACGTGTTAACTCTTCTGAAGGCGCGCTAGAAATCATTTATAACTACACAGACCTAACAACTGTTCCTGAGCCGGGTTACCTAGCGTTAATTGGTTTGTTCTTGGTTATGTTCTCAAAGCGTGTTCGCTTAAAATAACAAACTAACAATGTAAGATAGTAATTCAACAAAAAGCCAATCAAAGATTGGCTTTTTTGTTTTCAGCATTGAACCACCTCGTATGGAGGTGGATCTTTAATTTTAAAGAAGTTATTTTACTAACCGAAAACTACGGTCTTGTTTTTGTGAATAATAACTCTGTCTTCTAAGTGAAAACGTACACCGTGAGCTAGCGCATTTACTTCACAGTCTTTCCCTTTTCTCACCATATCTGCTGCTGAATCGCTGTGGCTAATACGTTTAACGTTCTGTTCAATGATTGGCCCTTCGTCAAGATCTTTCGTGACATAGTGACACGTGGCGCCAATGAGCTTTACGCCGCGGTCGTAAGCTTGCTGATAAGGTTTTGCGCCCGCGAAACTCGGCAAAAAGCTGTGATGAATATTTATCGCTCTTCCTTGAAGTTCTTGGCAAAGTTTATCCGGTAGGATCTGCATGAACCGCGCAAGTACAGTAAGATCAATTTTATAAGATTCGAGTAAGGTAGCAATTTGTGCGAACGCTGCATCTTTACCTAAAGATTTAAAATCAACCCAGTGAAACGGTACTTTGTACCAGTCTGCGAATTGTTTCATTTGCGGGTGATTGGCAATGATGCAGGGAATATCACATGTGAGCTCGCCTGTATGCCATCGGTGCAAAATATCAACGAGGCAATGAGATTCTAAACTGGCGAGTAAAGCAACTCGCTGTTTTACGTTAGAGTCACTGAGTTTCCAATTCATTTGAAACTCATTTGCTACTGGCGTGAACTCTTGTAAAAAGCTGTCGTAGCCCAGCTTTATTGAGTCAGCACCAATTTCGTGGCGCATAAAGAATCGCCCGGTTTGTAGATCGGTATGATGGCTTGCTTCAACGATTGTTGCACCGTGATCTGCTAAAAACTGAGAGACACGTGCTACCAGCCCAATTTGATCGGGACAATCTATTACTAATCGATATGTTTGCTGCATTTACTTGAGGTTAATTAATTTTCATAACGCTCTTTGTAACCAGCACACCTCCGGATGTAAAGGTTTTGTCGTTAATACACTAGCTCTTTTTGCCATATAAAATAATTGAATGACGGTTTGCGCTACCTGCCGACAAGACCTTGCTTAAGTTGATCTCTTACTGAAAGTGAGGAAACCAATGGCCATGATTGACGTATAGGATAGTGTAAGCCTTGCTTATCTGAAAAAGATTCAAACAAGTGAAATTCTTTCACACTAACGGAAATATCGAGTGGAAGTAGTGGGGACGGTGTTGACTCTGTGGCTTTGCGGATCAGAGTTACGTGTGGTTTGTAGTCACGTTTTTCTATACTGATTCCGGCACGTCGAGCTATTTTCTGACAGGCATTGGCCAAAGAAGCGAGTTGCTTGGGTGGTGATATTGGTGCAACAAAGAGTATTTTAGGTTTGGCCCAAAAGCCAGTCGTGTTCAAAGTTACATCAAAAGGATCGATTTTTATATCGTCTAAGCCACAACACAGCTTTTCGTGTTGGATTGGCGTAATGTGACCGTTAAAGCATAGTGTGATATGGAAGTTTGCGGCAGGAACTCCATATGCCTGTACGTTCTTATTAGCATGCTCCGCACCCTTGGCATGATACCCCAAATCTAGGTTAGCTTTGTGATTTTGCACACCTGGTATAGCCCGTTCTCGCCAGGTTTCTAGCGCTATCTTTTCGCGAATAGACAAATCAATACCAATGAAACAACGCACATAATCACCTTTGATTGATGATACTTGAGGGGATACTGTGATATGGGAGTAACCGAATCATAACTAATTAAGTTACAATATACCAACAGCGAACGTTTATCACTTACTAAATGACTAGTCACTTTTCTCACTTACCTGCTTTCAGTCTAGTTAAACCACTCTGCAAATCTATTAAGTGTTCAAATGTCATTGTAGGTGCGCCTCCTGGCGCAGGTAAATCTACGGTACTACCTCTGGCGTTGCTCAATGAAGAGGTAAACGGCAAGATTTTGTTAATGCAGCCTAGAAGAGTAGTAGTTAGAAATTTAGCTCACTTTTTAGCGCAGAGTATCAATGAGCCTGTGGGTAATACGATAGGATATCGAATTCGAGGAGAGTCAAAATCAAGCGCAAACACTAAGCTAGAAATAATTACCGAGGGTGTGCTTGTTCGTATGATCCAGCAGGATCCGGAGCTCAGTGGTATTAGTATGATCATTTTTGATGAGTTCCACGAACGCAGTCTATTTAATGATTTCAGCCTTGCTTTGGTACTCGATGTTCAAACTGGTCTCAGAGACGATATTAGGATTGTCGTTATGTCAGCCACCCTTGATATAGCGCCGCTAGCCTGTTTATTGAGCCAACATTGCGATTTACCGAATGTAGTTTTAGAAACTGAAGGTAGAACTTTTCCCGTCACCGTACACTATGACCGTGACTCTACTCCTCAAGATACAATCAAGAACGTATCAAAGGTTGTTACTCGCGCGTATGAGCATCACGACGGTGATATTCTTGTATTTCTTCCTGGTAGAGGTGCAATTGAAAGAGTGTTGACAGAGCTTCAATCAACATTGAATGGTGTAAATGTCGAAATCCATACCCTTTACGGGGCGCTCACAAAGGAAAAGCAACAATTAGCCCTAATGCCAAGTGCGAAAGGGTATCGGAAAATTATACTAGCAACTAACATCGCAGAAACCAGTTTAACCATTGAAGGTATAAAGGTTGTTGTAGATAGTTTACTTGAAAACAAAGCATCTTATTCTCACAGTAGTGGGTTTACTCAGCTTGTCACACAGCGGATCTCGCAAGCATCTGCAACACAAAGATTGGGACGAGCTGGTAGAGTAAGCACAGGGCATTGCTATCGTATGTGTAGCCAAAGCACCTTTGAGCGCCTAAATAAGTTTACTGCACCTGAAATAGAAACCAGCGATTTAACCTCATTCGTGTTGAATACTTTAAGTTGGGGGGCAAAGCCAAATGAACTTGCATTGCTCTCTATGCCACCTGATGCCTCCCTTGCTTCCGCTTACGACATACTTGAAGATATCGGAGCGACTGATCAATACAAGCGGATTACTTCGTGGGGGAATGAACTCGCTAAGCTGCCCTGTCACCCCAGATTGGCCAATATGCTGTTAATCTGTAAAAACGGACATAAAGGTGTATCGCTTGAATTGGTAGCTGCAATGAAGGTGGCAGCCGCTTTCGTTGTTGCATTAGTTGAAGACATGTCTTCAAGTTACAGCCATCTTTTCGCTTCGGATTCGCTTTTGGCTTTGCCACATCAATCCATTGGTAGACTCACTGCGCAAGCAAAGCGCTATGCTAGTTATCTTGATATCTCACCCGCAGAAATTAAGCGTGAGGCTATTGATGATACGGCGCTTGCCGCATGTATTGCACTGGCGTTTCCACAATTCATTGCACTACAGCGAGAGGGTAAACAAAGTAGTAAACACTACAAGCTTGCTGGAGGCAAAGGCGCAAAAATCGAACGTGAATTTATAGGTGAATCTATACAATGGCTCGCTGTAATGGATGGACACCAGCAGGGGGGAGATGTGACCATTCGTTTAGCTCAGCCTATTGACCAAAACTTGCTAGAAGTATTATTTCCCCAGCAATTTAAACAACACAGAGTAGTGACGCTAAACACTCAATTAGACGTGATGGAGTATCGTGTCGTTAAAACTTTTTTTGCCATTGAGCTAGAGAGTATACCTGCAACTGGTGAGGATAAACGTCAGCATCAATCATTTTGGAACAGCGCAACAGTAAGTGGATGGGAAAGCTATTTACGCGCACTTCCTGTTGATAGATGGCCATTAAAGCCAGAAACCAAACAGTGGTGGAATAGAGTTAAGCTCGCAGCGCTTTTAAACCTTCATCAAAAAGACGCTTATGACGAGCCTGAGCCTTGGCCTACGTCAGTAGGTGTTTTATTACCGTCAGCGCTAGAAAGCGTAAGCGGCCAGCTTGCTATCTGTATGAGTGCAAAACAGTTAGAGAAAATAGATTGGCATTCTGCAATGAATAACTCACTCACATGGCCACAGCAGTCAGCTATAAAAACACAACTTCCCGAACACATCGAAACGCCCAACGGTAGAAAGGTAAAACTTCGTTACGAAGACGATGGGCGAGTGATTGCATCTACTAGACTGCAAGATATGTTTGGTCAGCACTCACCTGTTACGCTAGCAAATGGAAAAGTAACGGTGCTGTTCGAGTTGCTTTCCCCTGCAAGAAGGCCTTTACAAACTACTGCTGACCTTGGTGCATTTTGGCAAGGTAGTTATAAAGAGATCCAAAAAGAAATGAAGGGTCGCTACCCCAAACACAATTGGGAGCTACCCTAGTTACCCAGGGCTACTAACTATCCTTTGTAAATAAGAGTGCTTCTTTGTTTACCTTGTGAGCACAATGTTTTAACCACTAACCTCGTCTGTAGCCCTTTATATTTAAGGCCTTCGGTCTGACCACTAAAAAAGATGAAGTGTAAATTAAATGTTAAGTGTATAAATTTAATGCGCTTTTTTTACGTCTTAATCATTACTGTAAAAAATTGTCAGACCTAGGTCTTATTTAGCTATTGTCATCATTTAGTTATACATGCTTAATAGTATGGCGATTTGAAAAATTGGACGAAAAAGTGAAAGGGTTTTGCTTTTTCGGTGTGTTCATTCAAATTCCATTTCCATTCAGAAGGGGTAGTGCTTTGCCCATGGTCCGGAGTTTGTGCAATACAGGTTCTGGTTTCCGTTGTTCAGTGAAAATGCCAGGTGGGCGCTATGTCGACTGGTTTGGGCTTACGTACAACATATGAGGGAAACAGTATGAACAGAGTAGCACTTGTCACTGGTGGCACCAGAGGAATTGGGGAAGCAATTTGTATTGCACTTAAAGATGCTGGCTATACAGTTGTGGCAAACTATGGTGGGAACGATGCAGCAGCACAGGCGTTTACTGAGAGAACAGGTATTCCTGCTTTCAAGTTTGATGTCGCCGATTTTGAAAAAACGTCATCGGCTATTAGTCAGATAGAGAATGACTATGGCCCCGTTGATATTCTTGTCAACAACGCGGGAATTACTCGCGACGGTACTATGCACAGAATGGACTTTGCGCAATGGGACGCCGTTATCCAAACCAATTTAGCGTCTTGCTTTAATACAGCTCGCTCTGTTATTGAAGGAATGCGTAAGCGTGGTTTCGGTCGTATTGTCAACATTGGTTCTGTTAACGGTCAGGCTGGTCAATATGGCCAAGTTAACTACGCAGCCGCAAAATCAGGTATTCACGGTTTTACTAAGGCACTTGCATTAGAGTGTGCTTCTAAAGGGATTACTGTTAATGCTATTGCACCGGGTTACGTAGATACAGACATGGTACGTGCCGTACCAGAAGATGTTTTGAAGAAAATCATTGCCACTATTCCAGTAGGTCGTTTGGGTAAACCAGAAGACATTGCTAATAGTGTTATGTTTTTAATTGATGATAACGCTGGCTTTATGACTGGCTCAACCTTGTCAATTAATGGCGGTCAGCACATGTATTAATGTGCCTATGAACTGCATTTTCGTGTCAGTGTGAATACGCTGACACGATTGTTTGTTTTAGCTCACTGTTTTAGCTCACTACGTCAAGAGCTCGCATAATATTCATACTTGGAAAGCCATCCGCAACTAACTCATTAGCAATTTGGTAATTGCGAATGCCTTCCCGTGTCGCTGGCCCGATTATGCCGTCAGGCTTCCCTACATCAAACCCGAGAGAATTTAATTTTCGCTGTAATGTTATGATATCATCGCGACTGTATGCTGGAAGCTCAGGGAGCGGATTGATGATCCCCGACGCACCGGCTATTTTGTCTGCCAATACACCTACCGCAATGGCGTAAAACTCTGAGTTATTCCAACGCATAATTACCCTGAAATTTGGATAGGCGATAAATGCGGGCCCTTCGTGGCCTGCTGGAACGATCACGTAGCCTAGTGTGTCACTTTCACCTAGTGGGCTATCATCAGCTTTGGTTAAGCCCATACTATTCCACTCAGTTATCGCACGTCGTTGGCGATAGCCAGATTCCTGATAATCAAAACTTTCTGGAAGTATTACTTCTCGTCCCCAACGAAACCCCGGTTTCCACCCTAAATTTGCAAGGAAGTTTGCCGCTGAAGCAAGGGCATCTTGTTCGCTTGCCCACAAGTTAATTTTGCCATCGCCGTCGCCATCAATTGCATAGTGGGTATATGCCGAAGGCATGAACTGAGTATGCCCCATGGCTCCTGCCCATGAACCTACCATTTCTTCTTTGGTAAGTGATTCACGCTCAAACAATGCCACCGCAACTAAAAACTCTTGTGTAAAATAACTACTCCTTCTTGGGTCACATGCGAGTGTGGCTAATGAATCTAGAACGGGCATTTTCCCCTTGTAAGAACCAAAATTAGTTTCAAGTCCCCAAAAGGCGAGAAGGTAGTGAGGAGGAATACCGTATTTGTCATTTAGCTGATTTAGCAGGTCCCGATGTTTGTCGAACATTGCCCTACCTTTATCCGTGCGCCATTGGGTAACTCGCTTAGTGAAATATCCAGGAAAGGTTTGAACAAATTCGGGCTGGCTGCGATCAAGCTCAATTACCCGTGACTGATAGGCCAATGAAGGAAAAACAGCATCAATGGTTTGCTGTGACGCTCCTTGCGCTATGGCTTTTGCTTGGAGCTCAATTTTACACTCGGCAAATTGTTCAATTTCGTTAGCAATTGCAGTGGAAATAGCAACATGACTAAAAAAGGAAAATAGAACCGCTTTTTTTGCGGTAGAAAATAATGAAGGCATAGCAAATTCCCTAAAGGACGAAGCTCCATGCTATATCAAGCGATGCCAATAAAAAAGCCACTAGTGGTGAATCAAGTGGCTTTGAATCGCGTAACTTCTGCGATTAATCGTATTTGTGGATAAAGTCAGTAATCAGCGGGCGAATGTGTTTGCGGAATTTCGAGCCACTAAAAATGCCATAGTGGCCTGCGCCTTGCTGAACATGATGCTTGCGCATTGACTTGGGTACATTCTTACAAATGTCTTGTGCCGCTTCAGTTTGACCAAGACCACATATATCGTCATCGGCACCTTCAACGGTTAACAATGCCGTGTTGTCGATAGACTCAAAATCTACGGGTTCATTTTCGTATTTGATTGCACCACGCGCTAATTTATTGTTTTTAAATATGCTTTCTATTGTTTCTAAATAGAACTCCGCAGGTATATCCAATACGGCGAGGTACTCGTCGTAAAAAGCTCTAAATCTATCAGCATCTTCTTCCTCGCCCATAAATAGGTTTTGATAGAAATCCATGTATTTCCGGATATGAGATTGCTGATTCATACTAATAAAGCCACCCAGTTGCATAAAACCAGGGTAAACCTGACGGCCTTCACCTGGATATCCGTAAGGCACTTTCATTATGGCTACATTTCTAAACCATGCCATAGAGTGTTGGTGCGAAAAGTCATTAACTCGAGTTGGGTTGCGACTTGTGTCGATAGGCCCTGCCATCAGCGTAAGAGATTTTGGTACACATTTATTCTTGCGTTGTGCCATTACGGCAGTTGCAATTAATGCTTGAACCGTGGGTTGGCAAATCGCAATCATGTGCGTGCCTTCCCCCAAATACTCTAAAAAATTGATTAAATATGAAACATAACAGTCGAAAGAGAATGGGCCCTCTTCTAAGGGTACCTCTCGGGCATCTGCCCAATCAGTCACATAAATCTCATGGTCTGGTAACAATGCTTCTACCGTACCCTTAAGTAGGGTAGCAAAATGGCCGGATAAAGGGGCCACAAGCAGCACCTTATGATCGTCGCTAATACCTTTGCGATTAAAGTGAATCAGGTCACAGAAAGGCTTGCTAAGCACAATATCTTCTCTGACGTGATAGCGACGCTTGTTGATTACAATTTCGTCTATATTAAATCCCAGCTTTTCATACCTGCGAGTAAGCCGCATTGCAGTTTCCAGCGAAGCGCGGGTGATGCGACCCGGAAGGGTATGAGAAAACATGTTCGCGGGGTTGTTAGCAACATCGTTCATTAGGCTAAAGCCTTCATGCATGATGTGTGCTCCGCGAGTAAAGAAGTCGTACGTTTGATAGTTCACTACGTTGCTCCTGTAGTTGATGAAAAGCTGGGTGACGGTGGGGTCAACAAATGAGTCATCGTAAGTTTAGCGTGTAAAACAATAAAAGGCGGAGAATCGCATGTAGTCATACGAATCATACCGCCCATCATCATTTGTACGCATTTTCGCTGTGGTGCAAGCTTACTTTTTAGGAGTAAAGTCTACAGTCATGTCTTTGAACATTTCTGTAGCTTTTTGGCCTGCATCAGTAAGAATGGCATAGCTGCTTTTAGCGGTTTCAGAAACGGTTTCTTGCAAGGTTTCCATATAAGCTTTTTGCGTTTCAGCCAGCGCCATCACGTCTTTTTGCTGAGATGCTTTTTCAAAATACGCCATACCTTCAGATAGAAGTGAAGAATATAGTGTGTTTTGCTTTTCAGCTAGCTCTTGCATAGTGCTCATGTTCAACGTTGCCAAGTCAGTCATTGGCTTCATTGCTGTTTTAAACTGCTCATTCATTTGTTCAAACATGGGGTTTCTCCACGGTGTTAAGTTAGTAAAGTTAAGGTCTTACTGGGTACTATTTTGTTGATGTTTTAGGTGTCGCTGTTTTCTTCGGTGCAGTTGTGCGTCTAGCCCGGGTCGCTGGCTTTTTCGGTGCAGGTGCTGCTGCCGGCTCGGCTTTCGCTTCAGTAGATGCTGGTTTGGCATCTTCTTTTACAACGGGTTCAGCCTTTGCTTCCACAGGTTTTGGCTCTGCTTTAGGCGCTGGCTTCGGCGCTGCTTTCTTGGCTGCAGGTTTAGGTGCAGCTTTGGTAGCTTTTGCTGGTGCCTTTGGTGCAGGTGCAACTTCCGCTTTAGCTTCTTCAGCTAAAGCAACACTCTCATCAATAGACGACTTCATCGCTAAAGTTACGTCGTCACGTAATACGCTCAGTGCACTATAAGTTTCTTTGGTCGCGTTAGTAAAACGGTCGCGCATAGACTCTGCATAGTCAGACTGTGCGGCCAACATGCCTTTCACAGTTGGCTGTGCCGAAACCGCTTGCATAAAGTTCACACTATCGCTCAAGAGCCCTGTAAACAGTGCGGTCTGGTGACCAGATAGCGTTTCCAATGTTTTGGTGTTTGCGGCAATAACCGTATTCACTGGCTTTGCACTTTTTTTCAGTTGTTCTGAAAGTTGTCCGAACATCACATCCTCCCCTGAAGTACTATACGTACGCAGACCGACTGCCTGTATGGTTGCATCACGATGTAAATGCTGCGTTGCAGCAAAGCTTGATTAAATAATAATCAGCCTTTTCGTAGGGGTCAAGATTATTTTGCTGCGCCGCAGCAATGATCGTTAGAACATATTTGACTATACATAGACATTCTTATGCTGCATAGCAGCATAAGAGCTACCGTAACTTAATGAAAAGCATTTAACTGTTTATTCTTTATCACTTTTTTTCGTTGAATAAGACGGAGACCACATTTCCATGTTTTGCTCCATGATTTTATTGAACAAAGAAAAAGGTGAGTTGGACACCACGTTTTGCATCATTGCGTGCATCTTGTCTTGTTGTTCAATAAAAGCGACTAGGCTCTGCTCGAGATATTGGCGTAAATAAACTTGCATGTCTGAGTCATAGTAGCGAATGAGTTGTTTCAATAGCGTGTTGGTCAGTAGTGCCTGATTATCATTGCTTTCTGATTCACTGATGATTTGGAGTAGAATACTTTTCGTTACGTCCTCATTGCTTTTTGAGTCGACCACACAAAACTCTTCTCGCTGATCGACTAACGCTTTTATTCCTTCCAAGTTGATATACTGGCTCGTAGAAGTGTTGTACAAACGGCGATTAGGGTATTTCTTGATTGTGATCATAGTGAGTCCAAAGTAAATGCCGTTGAATTGTGTACGAAAAAGGCTTAGTACACAATTCAATGCAAGATGAGGAATACCGAGAATAACGCAGGGGGTAATTTAAGTACAAACCCTACTGCATTTTAGTCGTAAACTCAGGTGATATATGTAAGCCTAAGCGCTTTTTGGCATAACTGCCAGGAGCAGCCTCTAATGCAGGATATTTTTCGTGAGTACCTGGGGCTGCTATCGTTGTTTTCTCGCTATTCTTGTCTTCTAGCCACGCATACCAATCAGGCCACCACGACCCTTTGTGTTCTGTTGCTCCTGCAAACCATTCCTCGGCAGATTCAGGCCCATTGGCGTTAGTCCAATGAGGATACTTACCTGTTTTAGTAGGATTAATCACACCGGCTAAGTGCCCAGAGCCTGCCAATACAAAACGCGTGTCACCGGACATGAGGTGTGTGCCCTTATAAGCACCCTGCCACAACACAATATGGTCAGCTAGGGTTGCTAGAAAATACACTGGCATATCTAACGAACCAAGATTAATGCCTATTCCATCCATTTTAACTTCGTTGGGAATACGCAGCTTGTTCTCCCAATAGGTAGCTCTAATGTATTCCTTGAAGCAAGCTGCGGTAATATTGGTGGCGTCGCTATTCCAATACAAAATATCAAAGGCTGCTGGATCTTGCCCTTTTAAATAGTTGTTGATGAAGTACGACCAAAATAAATTATTTTCACGTAGCAAACTGAAGCTTAGCCCCAGTATTCTTCCATCGTAAACCCCCTTCAAGTCAGCGTGTTGTTCCATCATCGACAGGGTATCTTCGGTAATATAGTTACCCACCTCACCAGGTTCATCAAAGTCTAATAAGGTTGTAAGTAGGGTTAGCGATGCAATGCGATCATCGCCCTTGGCGCGAAGGTACGAAGCTGCAATGGCAAGTAAGGTTCCCCCCACACAAAAGCCTGTCATGTTGACCTTATTAGCACCCGTAATGTCACAAACAACGTCCAATGCGACTAGTGGGCCTTCATGCATGTAATCAGAGAACGCCTTTTCAGATAATTCTGCGGTGGGGTTAACCCAAGAGATCATAAATACGTTATGACCTTCATCTAACAGCCCCTTCACCATAGACTTCCGTTCATTTAAATCCAAAATGTAGTATTTGTTGATAAATGGCGGCACGAATAACAATGGTGTTTCAAATACAGTGTCTTGGGTTGGCGTATAGTGAATGAGCTGTATTAAATCGTTTTGGAAAACAATTTTTCCATCGGTGTTCGCAATGTTTTCACCAAGAGAAAACGCCGTCATATCGGTTTGTGTAATCTTAAAGGCTTCGAGCGGGCTTTGCTCTAAATCACGCATGAAGTTCTGAATGCCTTTCACCATGCATTTCCCTTGAGTCTTTAATATCTCTTCGCAAACTTCAGGGTTAGATAACAGATAATTTGATGGTGACACTGAGTTGATATATTGACGAGTATAAAATTTAGCTTGTTGTGCCTGTCGGTCGTCTTTGAATTCCATGGCATCAACAGTACTTTCTAACAGTTTCGCGTTGATAAGATAGGCTTGCTTCAAATAATTATACACTGGGTTTTCATCCCAGTCGGGGTGAGCAAAACGGGGGTCTTTGCCTCTTTGCTCTACTACCGGGTTTACTTGCTCACCCATCATTGCTTTGGTGGCGCGTTGCCATAGCTCACTTTGCTGAGCGATAAATTCCATTTGAGATTGCATCACTTGCTGAGGATCAATTTTAACGTCGGTATTCAGTAATGATTGAAGATTATCCGGACTAAAAAATAGAGGGGTATCTGAGCTATCAGATTTGTTGGTTAATACATCTTTAACCATAGTATTAAACTGATGAGCATAGTGATTCAAAATATTAAGCAAATCGTCATGTGCTTTTGCTTCCACAGCGTGACTCCTTTTCGCCTACAACTCTACAAGGTAGGGTAAATTCTATGAGATCGCAGTGAACAATGGTCATCGCTTTTCGCTAAATGCCATCGACAACATCACATCAATTAAGTGTATTTTCTATTGTTGACCCAAAACAGCAATGGTAGTGTTCACGTTATAGATTATCGTGCAGCGTACCTACTTGATTTGAGTCAAGGTCGTTAGCATTTACTGGCGTAAATTGACTTTCAATTAGCCAGCTCACTTACCATCATGGCATGCCACGTGACGAAAAAACAATCAAAAGTGAAAAAAAATTCTTTCCGATTTAAACGGCTTCTTTGGCAACTCCTTCTGTTGTTCACCGTTGTGTTAGGGGCATACACTTTTTATCTCGACGCCCAAATTAAGCACTCATTTACTGGCAATAAATGGGAGGTGCCTGCGCAAATATACGCCCGTCCGTTAGTTATTTCCCAGGCGTTGGAAATTACGCCGAAGGAAGTTCTAGATGAGCTCCAGCTTCTTGGCTATCGAAAAGTCAGTAAGGCGGAAAGTAGTGGAGAATATAGCTATCAGAATAGAGTGCTGTCGGTTCAACGTCGTGCTTTTCACTTCCCCGATGGTGCTGAGCCACTTCGACACCTTACCTTTACTTGGGAAGGAGACCGCATAAAAAGTATTGAAGATCACTCAATGGGAAGAACGCTAGGTAGCGTGAGGTTAGAGCCGTGGTTAGTTACGCGAATGGTAAGTGCCAGTCACGAAGACAGAATGTTGTTAACCTTAGATACTATCCCCGAGATGCTGCCCAAAGCGCTGACTTTGGTTGAAGATCGCAATTTCTACCACCACCACGGTGTTGCGCCTTTGTCTATTATTCGCGCTTTGATGGCGAATATCGCAGCGGGAAGAACGGTACAGGGGGGAAGTACGCTCACCCAACAGTTAGTTAAAAATTTATACCTCACTCGCGAACGAGCGATAAGCCGTAAAATTAAAGAAGCATTGATGGCGGTGATAATTGATGCGCGCTACAGCAAATCACAGATTATTCAGGCTTATCTCAATGAAGTGTTTTTGGCCCAAAACGGTAATCGGGCGGTTCATGGGTTTGGGCTCGCAAGCTATTTTTACTTTGACCGTCCCGCCAGCGAACTGAGTGTGCCCGAAATCGCTACTTTGGTCGCTATGATAAAAGGGCCGTCATACTACAATCCGCGCAAGTACCCCGACAGAGTGAAAGAGCGCCGTGATTTAGTGCTGCGTATTTTGTTTGAAGAAAATGAAATTGGCAGAGAAGAATATGAAAGCTATATCAATATGCCACTGGGACTGGCGACCGGTGCTAGCCTAGCGAGTGGTAAGCATCCTGCGTTTATGGCGCAAGTCAGAAATGAATTAAAAACTATATTAGCCGACCCTAATTTACGAGATTCTGGCGTTAAAGTATTTACCACATTAGACATTGTGTCCCAGCGCCGAGCCGAGCAGGCGCTGTCTGGCACCTTGTCTGGTTTACAGCAAGATCGCACAGTTCCCTTACAAGCAGCTATGGTTGTTACGGATATTGCCAAAGGCGAGGTTAGGGCAATGGTGGGCGGTAAAGACTTTGCCTTCAGTGGATTTAACCGAGCACTCGACGCAAGACGCCCCATTGGCTCATTGATCAAGCCGGCGATTTATCTAGCTGCATTAGAAAACCCCACGCAATATAACTTAGCCACGCCTTTGGAAGACAAACCTATTCAGCTAGAAACTGATCCCGGAGAGTATTGGTCACCACAAAATCATTCAAAAACCTTCAGTGGCCAAGTCTCTTTACTCGATAGTCTGGTAGGTTCATTAAATGTGCCTACGGTAAACTTGGGGTTGGAGCTTGGGTTAGATGTGGTGGCAGAAACAATTTCTCGTTTAGGAGTTACTGCTGATATTGAACAAGTACCGTCGTTAACACTAGGTGCATTGGCATTATCACCTTTTGAAACCAATCAGATGTACCAAACCTTGTCAAACCAAGGCCGTTATGTACCTTTACATACGGTAACCTCAGTATTGAGCGCGAACAATGCGTTGATTTGGCGCGGTGCTGAATTTTATGCGCAACGCACAGAAGAGGACGCAGCCTATCTATTAAATTACGCCATGTATAAGGTCACTACGCAAGGTACGGCTAAACGCTTGGGGCAGCGTTTTCCGTCAATTAATATGGCTGGCAAAACGGGTACTACCGATGATTACAGAGACAGTTGGTTCAGCGGCTTCGACCGAAATAATGTAACCACCATTTGGGTAGGTAATGACGACAACCAACCGATTAGCCTGACAGGTGCAGGTGGTGCATTACCTATTTTTATTGAATATCAGAAATTGCAATCACCTAAGTCATTGTCGCGCCGTTTTCCCGATGGATTGGGTATTGCGCATTTCGACGCGGTAACCGGGAATGTGGTTGGTGCGGGGTGCCCCAACAGTTTAAGTGTTCCAGCCATACTTGATGCATTACCGCCGGCATTGCGAAATTGTGCAGGTGAGCCTGTTCAAGAATCAGAGAGTGAAGATAAAAAGCCATGGTGGAAACGCTTATTTGGCTTTTAAAAAAACTCCGAGGGACTGACAGAAAACCTCTGAATTTTCTGTCAGCCTCCTAGGAGCAAGGCCCAATGGGAGACAGGCTTAGGGGGAACAATTCGTTATTACGCGCGCTGATTCAATACATAGCGAGCGGTAGAAAAAATTAAAGCGCTAGCAGTGAAAGCTGCAACTGGCGCCATAACCAACATCATTAGTGCACTTGAAGTAACCATAATTCTTTCCTTATGCGTCGTTATTGTTTGTTGGGTTTATCGCTTTTTCAGTACGCTCTGCGTTTTCCGCAACAATGAATACCTTGTCAGCTTGTTTCACTTCCATTGCTTGAGTCGCCTCTAAAACATCGAAAGTTACACCCAAGCTAAGATCACGTTGGGTATTTTCAAATGCGTTTGATATAAGCGTATTGGCTTGCTCAACTAGGTTGGCATCTTGCTCTGCGGCTATCGCACCTACGCTTAAAACAGTTGCCATTAGTGCAGTAAGTAATTTGCGACGGGTAAACATAACTATCTCCATAAATAAAAATTAGACACTGCACGTTTCAAACTGCTTGGCAGCTATCTGTTAAGTCGTTAGCAAAACATGTTTGGTTTATTGCTAAGGGTGTGCCAAGGTTTGGGTTTATTTTAAGTTATTGATTTTAAATGCTATTTAGTTTTGTTTTTTTGAGCTGTTGTTGTGAGGGATTTTGCTATAGGCTAATAGTTAGCGAATTTGCTAACTGTGTTTAGTGAATTTCGCCAATGTTAATGTCGTAGGTATTTTCAATAAGGAGAGGTTATGGCTACCGCAGCCGGCGTTGTGGCGATTTTTATGTGGGGAATGTTGGCAGTACTTACGGTTAATGCGAGTGAAATACCCCCTTTTCAGCTACTCACTATTTGTTTTTTCGTTTCAGCGTTACTCATTTTTGTGAAGCGGCTGCTTAAACGTGAGCCACTCACTACGCCGCCAAAACTTTCGCTCACCCAATGGATTGCTACAGTGGGAGGGTTGTTTGGATTTCATTTCTGCTATTTTCTAGCCATTAGGTTTGCCCCTGCAATCGAAGTAAGTTTAATTGGGTATTTGTGGCCGCTATTGTTTGGAATTGCGGTAGCGTCACAAGCTACGCGTATCTTCGCAATCATTGGTGGCGTAGTGGGGTTTATAGGATGCGCATTATTAGTAATCGGTGGGGAAACCTTAGGTATTGATTTACAGTACGCCACTGGTTACGGGTTGGCACTCGCATGCGCGTTAATATGGGCAGGGTATTCTTGGTATATGGGAGACGCCAAAACGCAAGTAGAGGATATTGGTTGGGTGTGTGGTGCTGTAGCGGTGTTTTCATTGCTAGTCCACTTACTCATTGAATCTACTGTGTTAGATCTCTATTTATCCGCTTGGATAAGTGCATTGCTTTTAGGGTTGGGGCCAGTCGGTGGCGCATTTTATCTGTGGGATATCGGCGTAAAATTTGGAAATCGTCCGCTTCTGGCAAGTTTGAGCTTTGCTACGCCCGTAATTTCTAGTGTTGCACTTGCGGTGTTTGGTATTAACCCTTTAACCACAACCATACTACTCGCAGTGGCCTTGATTGTAACAGGTGCACTTATCAGTAACCTTATGCCTAAATATTTTGTGAAGTTTCGTACCGTCATAAGATGAGTACGCTAAGGGCACTACCGATTGGCTCTGCTTTGGTTGGCGTTGCGAGGAAATTTAATGGGTTCCTTATTGATTCTTGCATCAATAAAACCCGTTGGATCACCGCCGTCAGAGCATCTCAGAGTTCCGCCACCTATTCCACTTAGTAGGGTAACGGCTTTGTTAGTTACTGAAGCGCAATTAACGATGATCTCAGGACGCGCCTCTTTTTCATCTTCTCCTGCTCGGGTATCGTAGAGCAGGGGGCTATTTTGTTGTGCTTGATACTGTTGCGATGCCCTAGCTGCTTCTTCATTAGCAATGTTCTGGGCACTCTGCTCAAAGTATCTGCGTGTAAATTCCATTGATGAGTTAAATCGAGTTTGTCCGTCTTCACTTGTTTCCTGAGCACTAAGCGAAGGTGCTGCCGTTGGCGCCGCATCACTGGCGTCGGATGGGGAGTCGGGTGGAGTGTCTTCTGGTGTTTCCTCAACAACGGGCATTTGAGCATTTTGCGTTGTAGTCGTTGGAGTCATTTCGTCTGATGAGGAGGTTTGTGCTGGGACTTCCAAATTGCTCTCTTCTGCGATAACGCTTTCCTCAGCGTCAACAGTGGTTTCGGTTTTTGGCACCGGTGACGGAATCAATAACGTCGCATCAATTATATTTGGGCGTTGTTCATTCTGTGTTTTCAACGGTGATTGACTTTGAGATAGCCACAAAACTAAGGCGATGAGTGCACCGTGGACGAGCAACGAGACAGCGAGCCCCCTAAATCCAATAGATTGCGGCGTTTTAGGAGGCCTAGGCGCCTCAAAGTCTGTGGAAATATCGAGAGAAATTATCGTCATATACAGACACAGACCTTTATACTAAGGGTTTAGTTCCATCCTAATTTCATCGCAATTCTTAGGTAATTCAACCTGTCTCGCTCTATTTTTGTGCATAGATAATGAGCTGCACCGATTGGGTGCAAAAAAACACATCATTCACACAGGGTGTATTTTTAAGTTGTTGTTTTTTAGGGTTTAAAATTGTGGCATAGGTCTTGTTCTATACCGTTAAGTCACTTTAAGTGCATATAACCATTAAATACTTGGGAGCAACTCATGAAACTAGTCACAGCTATCATCAAGCCTTTTAAGCTCGATGATGTTCGTGAAGCCATTTCAGAAATCGGTATCGACGGTTTGACCGTTACCGAAGTGAAAGGTTTCGGACGTCAAAAGGGACACACTGAACTTTATCGCGGTGCAGAATACCAGGTGGATTTCCTACCTAAGGTTAAGCTTGAAATTGCGGTTCAAGACGATCAAGTAGAGCGTCTTGTTGAAGCAATCGTAAGCGCAGCCAAAACAGGCAAAATTGGTGACGGTAAGGTCTTCGTATACGACCTTGAACACGCCGTACGTATCCGAACTGGCGAGTCAGACACTGACGCGTTGTAAGCCATAAAAAATAAATTCCGGAGATAACCAAAATGGAAATCACTTTTGAACTCGGGTATGCGCTAGATACCTTTTACTTTCTAATTTGTGGCGCGCTTGTAATGTGGATGGCTGCTGGCTTTGCGATGCTAGAAGCAGGTCTTGTTCGCGCTAAAAACACTACTGAAATCCTTACTAAGAACATCGCGCTTTTCGCCATTGCTTGTACCATGTACATGGTTTGTGGTTACGGCATCATGTACGGTGGCGGTGATTGGGCACCTTTCCTTGGTGGCATCATGGCTGACGGTGCAACTGGTGTTGCTGAAGACGCAGCGACTTATGCTCCATCTGCTGACTTCTTCTTCCAAGTAGTATTCGTAGCTACTGCTATGTCAATCGTTTCTGGTGCGGTTGCTGAGCGTATGAAGCTATGGGCATTCCTTGCTTTCGCGGTAGTAATGACTGGTTTCATCTATCCAATGGAAGGTGCTTGGACTTGGGGTGGTGAAGCTGTATTTGGTCTTTACACTCTAGGTGACCTTGGTTTCTCTGACTTTGCTGGTTCTGGTATCGTTCACATGGCTGGTGCAGCTGCTGCTCTTGCTGGTGTTCTAGTACTAGGCGCTCGTAAAGGTAAATACACTGCTGACGGTAAAGTAAACGCAATCCCTGGTGCGAACTTGCCTTTAGCTACACTTGGTACATTCATCCTATGGATGGGTTGGTTCGGCTTTAACGGTGGTTCAGTACTTGCTACTGCTACTGTAGAAAGTGCAAACGCTGTTGCGGTTGTATTCATGAACACTAACGCAGCTGCTGCTGGTGGTTGTATTGCAGCGCTTATCGTAGCGCGCATCATGTTCGGTAAAGCTGACCTAACTATGGCACTTAACGGTGCGCTAGCGGGTTTAGTTGCTATCACAGCTGAGCCTTCTACTCCTACTCCACTAGCTGCTACTTTGTTTGGCGGACTAGGTGGTATCTTGGTTGTACTTAGCATTGTTATGCTAGACAAGTTCAAGATTGACGATCCAGTAGGTGCTATCTCTGTTCACGGTGTTGTTGGTCTACTTGGTCTTATCCTAGTGCCATTCACTAACGACGGTGCGAGCCTATCTGGTCAGCTTATCGGTGCGGCAACTATCTTTGGTTGGGTATTTGTAACCAGCCTAGTAGTTTGGTTAGCGCTTAAAGCGGTAATGGGCATCCGTGTAAGTGAAGAAGAAGAGTTTGACGGCGTTGATATGAGTGAATGTGGTTTGGAAGCATACCCAGACTTCACTGGCGGCCGTTCTTAAGAGAGTCAGAACAGGCAATTAAAACAATAATAATAATGTCTGTATCCCCACTATTAAGCCTCGCGTAAGCGAGGCTTTTTTCGTTTTTCCTCTGAGCCAATTCCGCGCTAAACTATTGATATAACAATTAGCCAGTTAACCTCAGGCGTAAACAAGGTAGTTATTATGTTCATGCGATTTCTCGCTTTAGCGTTTCTCTTGGCAAGTACCTATGCTCAGTCTTACGACAGAATCACAGGCGCCGCCTTTGCTAGTCGATCAGAAGTGATTGCTCAATACGGTATGGCAGCCACCAGTCAGCCGTTGGCAACTCAAGTTGCACTCGATATTTTAAAGCAAGGAGGCAGTGCGGTAGATGCAGCCATTGCTGCTAATGCTATGCTAGGCCTTGTTGAACCCACTGGATGTGGTATTGGTGGCGATCTGTTTGCCATAGTATGGGATGAAGAAACAAAGCGCCTTTCTGGGCTTAACGCCTCTGGTCGCTCACCCCGAGCATTGACCAAAGATGTTTTTTCTGCCCAAGGGCTGAGTCAAATACCAAAGTTTGGGCCATTACCAGTCTCGGTGCCAGGAGCGGTCGACGGTTGGTTTGAACTACACAATAAGTACGGCAAGTTGCCTATGGCAACTTTATTAACCCCAGCCATTCAGTATGCAAGAGATGGGTTTCCAGTTACAGAGATGATTGCTTATTACTGGCAAATGAACGCCGACAGAATTAGCCATTACCCCGGCTTTGCTGAAACCTTTCTGATTAACGGAAAAGTGCCTAAAAAAGGCGATGTATTTACCAATCCACATTTAGCCGCTACGTACGAAAAAATAGCCACGGGTGGACGAGACGCTTTTTACAAAGGGGATATTGCTCGAATTATCGATGCCTACATGCAAGACCAAGGAGGCTTCCTATCGTATCAAGACCTCTCCAGTCACACGTCAACATGGGTTGATCCTGTATCTTCTAATTATAGGGGGTACGATGTGTGGGAATTACCACCTAATGGTCAAGGAATAGCAGCACTGCAAATATTAAATGTGTTGGAGCGATATGATATTGAGGGTATGGGTTTTGGGTCAGCAGATTATATTCATACTTTTGCCGAGGCGAAAAAGTTGGCCTTTGAAGACAGAGCCAAGTTTTACGCTGACCCTGAATTTAATGATATTCCCGTAGATTGGCTGATTTCAAAAGAATACGCCGCTGAACGTCAACGGTTAATAAACCCCGAACAAGCAGCGATGCGTTATGACGCAGGCAGATATGAAGGGGATACAATTTATCTCACGGTTGCAGATAAAGACGGCAATATGGTGTCGTTGATCCAAAGTAATTACCGCGGTATGGGATCAGGTATGACACCAACGGGGTTGGGGTTTGTGTTACAAAATCGGGGTGAGATGTTTACGTTGGAAGAAGGACATTTCAACGAATATGCACCGGGAAAACGACCTTTCCACACTATAATCCCTGCATTTGTCACTCGTAACGGCTACCCTTTTCTTAGTTTTGGAGTAATGGGCGGCGGTACTCAACCTCAGATGCATGCGCAGATTATTGTGAACGTTATCGATTTTGGCATGAACCTACAAGAAGCAGGGGATGCACCCCGCATATTACACAGCGGTTCAAGCAGCCCTACTGGCGCACTTATGCTTGATGGCGGCTATATAAGCCTAGAGTCGGGCGTATCCATGGAGGTGCAACGAGAGCTGATGGAGCGGGGACATACATTGCAAAGCGAAGTGGGTGTGTACGGTGGTTATCAGGCCATTGGCTGGGATAATGAGCGTAAAATCTATATTGGTGCCTCAGAGAGTCGAAAAGATGGACAAGCTGCGGGATATTGATACACACTTAGTGACAAGTCACCCCTTGATACATAAACGCAAATAATAACAAGAGCATTCATGACACAACCTCAAAAAGGAATATGCGCAGAGCCTAACTTGCATGCACAATATTTGTTGTTCAATGTTGTGGATGATGACAGTGAAGCGGTGCGCGCAAAAATCGCCCGCGTTGTGGACGTTTTTGAACACTTTGAAAATGAACACTATGAGGCTATGGTCACCGGTATTGTGGCAATAGGCCCTGGCTATTGGACAGATTTATACCCCGGTCTTATCCCCCCTGAATTAGCGCCATTTCCAGACATGCAATGCGAAGATAGAAGTGCGCCTACCATGCCATGTGATTTATTTATACAGATCCGCGCTGACCGTTTGGATATTTGTCATGCCATCGGCATCGAGGTGATGAATTTATTGCGTTTACACGTGGAATTAGTTGAGCAGGTGCGTGGTTTTAGGTACCTAGATGGGCGTGATTTAAACGGGTTTATTTACGCCCCCGAAAACCCAAGAGGTATGCGACGACGAGAAACAGCTATCGTCGGCGAGTATGATCCAGACTTTTGTGGCGGTAGCTACATTCATATTCAACGCTATCGCCATGATTTGCGTCGGTGGTTTAGCTTATCTCCTCGTCAGCAAGAACAGGTGATGGGGGTTACTCAAGAACACAACTTAGAGAGCGCCGAACGTTCTGCGTCATCTCACTGTGAACGGGCTACTGCATTGAGTCCAGACGACGGAATGCCTGGGTTGATAAAGCAAGGCATGCCTTATGGTGATATGCGCACTCAGGGGATGTTTTTTGTCAGTTGCGCGGCCAGTGCTCAGCCGTTTAGAACCATGTTACACAGTCAAATATATGGTAACGGTGATGGTGATTATGATCGCTGGTTAGATTATTCTAGCGCTGAAAGCGGTGCCTCTTTCTTTGCACCATCGATAACTTTCATTCGCCAGCAAGCTATGTATTAACCATTTGTGGCGTAGATTAGACCGCAAGAGCTCCATTCCAGAGTTCAATTTTGGGCTGATAGCGATGCTCGTGGCATACGTTAATATGGTGGTGTACTACATAATCAAGTGGAGCAACTTCTAAAGCCTTAGTAAAAGCCTCTAACGCCTCTTCCCAGTGTTGTTGCTTACGGTGTTCAATCCCCATTTTGATGTATTTTTCGGCGTCTAGTTTTGCTTTCTGCTCGTCTTCTGGCAAATGATCTAATACTTCGTACACTTCGACCGGCGCTTCTCGTCCCTTTACTTTAACCCAGTCGAGAAGCCTTGTTCTCACATGAGTTGTTCCAGATAGTGTCTCTAGCAACTGTGCCGTGACGAGTATGTCAGCGTGATATCGGGAAGTGAGAGATTCTAAACGATAGGCGAGGTTTACACTGTCACCAATGACAGTCGTATCCATGCGATCGTCTGAACCAACGGTGCCCAAAATAACGGGTCCAAAATTTATACCAATACCCACATTAATTGGCTCATAACCACTGTTTTTACGGTGTTGATTGTAGATTCCAAGGGCTTTTCGCAAATCTAATGCTGCCTGTATGGCATCATCAACTTTATTTCTTGCCGTACCACCGGGATGGTCAAAA
>JALUXV010000576.1 GCA_027013165.1 Alteromonadaceae bacterium | reverse complement strand
GTTCCCTGAGGTTCAACAATGTCATCCACATAGTTGGCCAAGCCTTTCACTTGGCGCTCAGCACTTTCATGTTTGGTAGAGCGATGAACAGCACCGCTATTGTTTGAATGTTGCGTGAGTTGAATTAATTTACGCATGGCTGACCACCCTTGTTTGAATGGTGTTGTTTGTTTGGTTTTCTAACCAGAACCTATGCCAAAGATTGGCTAACACAGTATTGCGATACTTCGCGCTGGCTCGCACGTCATCAATGGGTGAAAAGGCGTTTTCTAGAATATTTTTGCCTAGGGCAACACAAGATTTATCAGACCATGTTTTACCTATAAGGGCATCTGCCAGCCCATTGCACTGTACTGGTGTTGCAGCAACACCGCCAAAACCCGTTTCTACTTGCTCAATGGTGCCATCGCTTAATGTCAGTTTAAATACTGCACACACCGCTGATATGTCATCTTCCATACGCTTAGAAATTTTAAACGCTGCAAGTTTTTGTTCGGGGTTTAACTTTGGTATTTCAATGTGTGCTAGCCACTCGTTTGGTGCTAGCTGAGTTTGGCGGTAGCCGGTAAAAAACTCTCTAATGGGTACTATTCGTTTTTCTGCACCGTTATCTAAGTGAAGCTTGGCGTCAAGAGCCAACAGTACGGGCGGTAAGTCGCCAATAGGAGACGCGTTAGCTACATTGCCTCCCATGGTTGCTTGATTGCGAATAGGTAAAGAAGCGAATCGGGTGAGCAGTTCTGCCAATGTTGGGAAGTGTTTCAACAAGGTTGGCATTGCATCATTAAGAGGTAATGCTGCCCCAATTGTGATCGAATGCTCATTTGTGGTGCAAGTTTTTAGTTCGCTCATGGCATTTAGGCTAATGAGCGTCGTGCCCTTTTTCAACTGTTGAGTAAATTGCAAACTTAAATCGGTGCTTCCCGCAACAAGCTGAGCGTCTGGATGTTGCGTTTTAGCCTGAGCCAGCGCTTTACGATCAGTGGGCATAATAAGATTCGGTGTGCCTTGTGTGCTAGTGGTGAAACTTAAAAGCTGCTTTAGCGTTTCGCTCTCGTTTCGAGAAAACTGGTCATCAGGCGCTTGAGCACATACTGCAAGGGTTGCATCAATAATGGGCTTGTAGCCGGTGCATCGGCATAAGTTGCCTGATAATGCATTGAGCACGTCATCTCGGTTTGGCTGGGCGTTTTGATGGTACAAGGCAAACATAGACATAACAAAACCCGGTGTGCAAAAACCACACTGAGACCCATGGTGGTCAACAAGCGCTTGTTGCACCGGATGTAACATGTTGTTATCACTGAGGTGTTCAACGGTGATTAACTGCTTACCGTGAACCGCTGACATTAGCGTAATGCAGCTGTTCACTGTACGGTAAAACAATCCATCGGCTTTTGCGTTGGGTTCTGCTAGAACAAGGGTACATGCACCACAATCACCAGCGGCACAGCCTTCCTTCGTGCCACTGAGCCTGCGCTGCTCTCTGATGTAGTCAAGAAGGGTAAGATCAGCGTCTACGCTGCTTAACGATACTTCTTGTTGATTAAGTAAAAAGCGAATCATGGTTGAACCTTGTTCTAATAACTCGTGTTATATCCGTTGCTATACGGCGTATTAGTATCAAAAACTAGACCATATGGTCAATTTTTTAGTGATAAAAAAGGCCAATAGTTACTAAACTCCAGTTGGTTAAGCTAAATAGGTCGTATAAACCCTCTCTTGCATATCTTTTGCTTAACTGACTGGCGTTAGATAGTTACTAGCCTATTCATGTTTTTCAGTAAAAGCCTGTGTGGACCTGCAACTAACACAGTGTTTTGAGTATCACTTAGTTCACCACACTCAGTATGTAATTCAATAAGCAATATCCGTGCAAAACCTGTGAAAAGATTAAGCTCAGTTAAAAACTGAGCTTAATGAAAGTTACAAGTGTTAGAACGCGTAGGTTAATGTCAGCGAGAAGGTTCTTCCTGCCGAAGGCTTAACTACTACTGAGTCAAACAAGTCGGCAGACGTGTAATATTCCTCGTCTAACAGGTTGTTTGCTTGAAGTAGTGCAGTGAATGGACCTGTCGCGTAGCTTACCGAGCCATTCCAAACCGTGTAGCTAGGTAGCATTACGGTTTGCATTACGTCAGTGAAGGTTTCGTCAACCCAAGTAAAACCAAGGCTTCCGGTAATATCACCACCTCCAAGCTCTTGTGCCCATGTGCCGTAAACACTGATGATGTTGTCAGGCAAACCGCCACGGTCTAGGCGAACGTTGCTGCCTACAAAAGCCGAACGTGGACCCGCGATTCTACCGCCGTATACATCTTCAGGATTTAAGCCATTTTGTGCGGCAAAGTCAGCGCCATTAATAACGGCTAACGCGCCATCACTCACTTCTTCTGTGCTGGTATTAGTTGCCGTTGCTAGTATGGATAGTTCCTCTGTAACTAGTGCACGTAGTTCAAGCTCAAAACCGTCGCCATAAACAGCAATAAGTGAGTTAGTTTGGCTATCGCGATAGGTTTTGTCTTGGTCGTAATAGGCGAATGCGGCATATAAGCGGCTATCCCAGAGGTTCATCTTAACGCCTAGTTCAGACAAAGTTGACTCTTGAATGTACTGACTGTTTTCGATGGTTGTTGGAATGATGCCACCAAGCTGGTTGGTGCTTAAAGAGTTAGACTCAGAGTAGGTGATGTAAGGAATGATGCCGTCAGCATTGTATGACAAGCTGGTGTTAAAACTGAACGCAGTATCATCGCCTGTGATAACTCCATCACCCTGAGGTTGACCTAAATAGCTTACCCAACCGTTTTCAGACTCCACGTCGAAATAGTCGTAACGTCCGCCAAGCAATAAGCTCAATTTGCCGTATGTTACGTCAGTGAGGAAGAACACACCGGCGTTTGTTGATTTCGATAAGTAAACTTCGTTGAAGTTACGCTCAAGGGTACCTTCAACACCCGTAACGTTGCCCTCATCATCATAGAGCAGTGTAGCGTTTTGGTATGGGTCGAAAGTCGCTGGTGAAATTCTGTCATTTGGCGTTGGCCCTACTGAAATATCACGGAAGTCAAATGTTTCGTCGAACCAAGCTGCATAGTTATCTAGATCTTCAACGCGATAGTTCACACCAACCACGTTAGTAGCTTCAAAGCTATCACCTTCGTAATCAAAGGTTAGACTACTGCGCAGTTCGTAAAGGTATGCATCAGGATAAAACGCGGTGAACCCCCAGCTTTGATATTTGGTATGGTCCATGTAGTCATAAAAGGCTTCATTTTTCCAAACCGCGCCACTTTCAAATTCATGAGTAATGTCAAAATATGCAGTAATTGCCGTGGTATCTGCGTAGTCTTCTTCATCAATAAAGGTAGTTTGATGATCTATGGTAGTAGTACCCACATCCGTGAGTGCATAAGGGTTTGCGAGTGTACGGTCAGCAAGGAAGTCGCCAAAACCTCCGGCACAGCTGATAGATAAGCTATTATATGTCGCGTTGCCAGCACCAGCATCGGCTGCGGTACACCATGTATTAATGTTGCTGAAAGCGTTGTTTAGAAAACCCGGAGCGAATGATGCAATAAAGGACGTTTCTTGAGGCAACAAGGTATTTGCACCAATAGAGTTATCAGAGTTTCTGATAGGCGCTGCACCGGTAATGTAAGTGCCGTTGTCAATTAGGTCTTGTGTTACACGGTTCCAGCCAGGTACCTGAATACTGTCTGATTCTTGATACTGAAGGCCAAATTGCAAGGTAGTATTGTCGCTTAAATCAAAATCCACCGCAGCTTGGAACAAGCTACTGCTTGGCTCGTAACCGCGAAAGAAAGATTCTGAATCTTCAACTTCTGCGAAAAATTGTACGCCGCCATATTTGCCACCAATTTCTAGCGGAATGCCCAAACTGCCAGATACAATGCGTTGGTTATATGAACCCACGGTTACAGAAATGTCACCGGTCACTTCGTCAATGTACTTGCTACCGTCAACCTTGGCAGATTTTGGAATATAGTTGAGTTGTCCACCTACGCTACCGCTGCCGTACAGTGGTGACACTGGGCCACGCAAAACTTCTAGTTTTTCTGCACCCCGTACAATGGTGTTAAAAGCGCCAGGGTTTGCGATTCGTCTAAAGCCTCTAAAATAGTTATCAGCGGCTTCACCACGGATATCCATGGCACCTTTTATACCAAAAAATGAGCTGGTGAATGCTCCCGGTGTTAGACGTACCAAATCATCGACACTACGCAGCGCAAACTTTTCAACTAAGTCTTCACTGATTTCAGTTACTGAACGAGGGGTTTCGTATAGGCTTTTGGTTAAACCAAATGCGCTGCTAGTGTCTTCGCTTGGAATAATTGAAAGGTAGTCGGAAGCTTTACCAACTACATCAATTTTCTCTACGTCTTGTTCTGACGTTTCTTGAGCAAAAGACGAAAATGAACCAGCTAACAACGTGACTGCGAGTGCAGCTGATATCTTGTTGAGTGGATAAGTGCGTTTCATACTGTTCCTTGTTGTAAGTCTATGTTTATTAGTGTGTTGCTATTCCCCCTTGTGCATTTAATGTGCCATTTGTTGACCATGTGGTCAGTTATACCTAAAGGATAAACCTATATCGGCAATAAAAATTTATAAATTTTCAATAAAAACATAAGGTTAACTTTCTCGTTGGCGAAGAAAAAAATGCTAATTGGTAGTAATCTGAATGATTACATGTGGTGCAGTTAGTTAGGTTTGTGAAAAGTAATGCGTTGTGCTGCACTAGGGCATGGTGCAATTGCATCAATTCTGTTCACTCAGAATGCCCAATCCAATTCATACTGTGAGTAGGTTATTTGCAGAAGGTCAGATAATGTAGACCAAGTGGTCTGCTTCTTGCTGTATTTTAACTGCGTACGTTTGAGTCGTTCTGTCGTTGATATGAATGTTTGCGGCTTTGAAACTAACGCAATAGAGGTATGGCCTCAAGGTTATCACATGTAAATTGAAAGTAAGACCCTAGATCAAAATTACTGATTACGTGATAATCGGACAACAGTTTTATTGGTTCACAAGCACAACCTGTTTATCGGCGCGGTTTAACGAGAGACAGGAATATTTATTTGTTCTGTAGTAAGAGCCAATGTTAATCAAGGATACAAAATAGGAATGGCAAGACAAAAAAGCGCTGACATGGGAGTGGGCGCGATGAACAAAAGAAAAATTCTTCAAGCCGCTGAAAGGTGTTTTGCCCAATTTGGGTTTAAAGGGACCGCAGTCCAGAAAATAGCTGATGAAGCCGGCCTTCCAAAAACGAATGTGTTGTACTACTTCAAGACTAAGCAAGATCTTTACGTGGCTGTGTTGCAAGAAACCTTGAGTTTGTGGAACTCCCAGTTTGATAGAGCAACAAAAGATGACGATCCCGCTGAAGTGTTAGCAAACTATATTGCGGAAAAAATGGAAGTCTCTCGTACCCATCCGTTGGCTTCTCGTATCTTCGCTATGGAAATTATAAACGGTGCGCCAAATCTCAACGGATACTTTGACGAGGATCATGCTGCGTGGATGAAAGGCCGCGTTACCGTTATAGAAGGCTGGATAGCTGATGGCAAACTTGCCCCACTGGATCCCGAGCACTTGCTATACAACATATGGGCATGTACCCAGCACTATGCGGATTTTTCAACGCAGATTACCCGTCTTCGAGGCAAGAAAATGGTCAAAGCCGACTACGAACATGCTACCAAGCAATTGATTTCGGTGTTGCTCACTGGCTGCGGTTTGCAGGTACCTGATATTTACAAGGAGTCTGAAAGTGTCGAGTAACGGGCGCTATCCAAGAGATCTTATAGGTTACGGTGCTCACCCTCCTCATGCTAAATGGCCGAATAAAGCCAAAATTGCCGTACAGTTTGTATTGAACTACGAAGAGGGTGGTGAAAATTGTGTACTTCACGGTGACAAACAATCAGAGATATTTTTGTCTGAGATTGTAGGAGCACAAGCATACGAAGATAGACACCTAAGTATGGAATCTATCTATGAGTACGGCTCTCGTGCTGGATTTTGGCGTTTGCATCGCTTGCTCACAGAACTTCAGGTTCCGGTGACTGTATTTGGTGTAACTATGGCCATGCAACGTCATCCTGACGCTGTACAAGCGATGCTAGATGCAAAATGGGAAATTGCCAGTCACGCCATGCGTTGGATCCATTATCAAGATATGGACGAAGATGCAGAGCGGGCTCAAATCGAGGAAGCCATTAACCTTCACGAGCAGTTGACAGGCAGTAAACCTGTTGGCTGGTATACGGGTAGAACCAGCCCTAACACGCTCAAGTTAATTGCAGAGCGCGATGACATCCTGTATTGCGCTGACTCGTATGCAGACGACTTGCCGTATTATGACAATCATTACAGTAAACCCCTGTTAATGGTGCCTTATACTTTAGATACCAATGACATGCGATTTGCAACACCGCAGGGCTTTAACAGCGGAGAGCAGTTCTTCCAATATTTGAAAGATGCCTTTGATATTTTGTACGAAGAAGGCGAAACAGCACCCAAAATGTTGTCGATTGGTCTACACTGTCGATTAATTGGACGTCCTGCTCGTATTGCTGCGCTAAAACGATTTATTCAATACGTACAGTCACATGAGCGCGTTTGGTTAGCTACAAGAGAAGAAATTGCTCGGCATTGGCTGTCGTTGTCAGGCGAGAACGACTAACCGCGCATATAACATTACCTGGAATGAGAGAACGCTTGTATGAAATCAAAATTATTATTATTGGCCCTGCTTGGTCTTGCGATTACCGGTTGCTCAAAGTTGACGAAAGAAAACTATGATGCTCTTGAAATGGGGATGACAAAAAGCGAAGTGGAAGCCGTGATTGGAAAAGCTGACAACTGCTCAGAAACAATAGGTACGCTCAGTTGCTTGTGGGGAAGCGAAGAAGGTAAAAATATTAAGATTACATTTATGGCAGATAAAGCCGTTACCTTTAGTTATGATGGATTAGAGTAAGCTTAAGCTTGCCTCCGAATTGTTAGGGAACGTTTATTTCGTTCCCTAACAATAGCAGTGTGCTCGATGTTCTCTTACTTCAAATCGAAGATGTAGCGCAGAACAAACACCAGCGCAAGGAAGTAGGTTAGCTTGCTCACTTCTTTAAACTTACCCATTCCCATTTTCACACCCACAAAGGTAATAAATCCAAGGGCAATACCTTCGCTAATACTAAAGGTTAAAGGCATAGCAAGTAGCGCTACAGAAGCGGTTGCTAACGCACCCATATCATCAAAATCTAATTGTCGAATAGATTCCATCATGAGTATTCCCACCATGATTAATGCTGGGGTTGTGGCCATTAAAGGAATCACTTTCATTAGCGGCGTAAGAAACAGCGCCAGTACGAAACTCAAAGCTACAACAATCGCGGTTAACCCCGTTCTTCCGCCGGTAGCAGCTCCTGTCGCAGATTCAACGTAGCTGGTTACTGGCGACGTTCCTAAGGTTGCACCTACCACACTGGCAGTTGCATCTGCTGTCATGGCAGAGCCAATTTTAGGTAGTTTCCCTTCCTCGTTGAGAAGGTTTGCACGTCTTGATACGCCAATCAAAGTACCGATAGTATCGAACATATTGACGAACATTAGGGCAAAAATCAGATCCCAAGTTTGTGCAAAGTTTTCGATTGGATACCAAATATCCATAGCGAAAAAGGTACTAGAAATCGACTCAGGCAAACCAACAATAGCTTCTGGTGTTGGGGTAAGCATGCCGTTTTCAGTAGGTATGAAAGCGCCGATAACGGTAAGTAAAACAATTGACATTAAAATACCGCCGTTAATGTTCTTCGCCACAACAACTACGGTAAACAGTACCCCCAAAAGCGCCAACATAACGGCAGGATCAGACAGATCGCCTAAGGAAACAAATGTAGCAGGATTGTCTACGACTAGACCGGCATTCTTGAGGCCGATAAAAGCGATAAAAAGCCCGATACCACATTGCACCCCTATCTTTAGAGAGGGGGGAATAGATTCAGCTATCTTAGTTCTCACTCCCGTCAAAGACAGTAAAAGGAAAAGAATACCGTTCCAAAATACAATACCGAGCGCAGCCTCCCAGTGAATTTCGCGAGACATACATATGGTGAAGGCGAAGAAAGCGTTAAGTCCCATGCCTGGTGCTAACGCAATAGGGTAGTTAGTCATCATTGCCATAAGCAATGTACCTAAACACGCGGCAAGGGCAGTAACTGTAATAAGCCCTTCTACTGGCATACCGCTCAATCCAAGAATACTTGGATTGACGACTAAGATATACGACATTGCTGCGAAAGTCGTTAGTCCGGCCACTACTTCTTTTTTAATGGTTGTACCGTGAGCCTGTAGTTTGAACAGGCGCTCAAATAGTGTGTTCGACATGGAATGTTCTCTGTTTCAGCGTCATTTATAATTATTCAGATAGAATAAGCAAAATTCTGACCATTTGGTCAGCTTGTGGCTTAAATTGTGCTATGTTTAACACAACTAGACACACAAGGTGCTGAATAGGGGTACAATCCTAGTAAAAATGGAATTGGCAAATCGCCAAAGATATTTCCTTTCGCACCAAAATGTAGCAATATGCTTTTGCGTGGTGCAAATATACGAGGTACAGCCATGTCACTAACAACACTCATCCATCAGCTTCCCAAAGCAGAATTACACCTTCATATTGAAGGCACACTCACGCCGGAGCTAATGTGGTGTCTAGCAGATAAGCATGGTATCACACTGCCTTACAAAAACATTGAAGAAATACGTCAAGCCTATTTATTTGAAGATCTTCAGAGTTTTCTTGATTTGTATTACGCAGGCGCCGACGTGTTACGCGATGAAGACGATTTTTTTGAGTTAATGTGGGCTTATTTGTGCCGTTGTAACGAGCAAAATATTGTGCATACAGAAGTTATGTTTGATCCGCAAACTCACCTTCATCGCGGCATTGAATTTGGTGTGTTTATGTCAGGCTTTACACGCGCTATTGATAAAGCAAAAGATGAGTTTGGTATTTCAGTGTACTTAATTTTGTCTTTCTTACGTCACTTGCCCGAGAGCGACGCAATGGAAACACTTCACATAGCTCAACCTTATTTAGACAAAGTACACGCCTTTGGTCTCGACAGCTCAGAACTTGGGCATCCGCCATCTAAATTTGAACGAGTATTTACCCGTGTTAGAGAGCTTGGTTTTAAAATAGTTGCGCACGCCGGTGAAGAAGGGCCACCCAGTTACATTTGGGAAGCGATAGAATTATTAAAGGTTGACCGAATCGACCATGGGGTTCGTTGCCAAGAAGATCAAGCCTTGTTAGATCATCTTAAAGAGCATCAAATACCATTGACAGTGTGCCCTCTGAGCAACTTAAAACTCTGTGTTGTTAGCGATATGAAACAGCACAATATCAAATGGTTGTTAGAGCAAGGTCTTAGGGTAACAGTAAACTCGGACGACCCTACGTATTTTGGCGGATTTCTCAATGAAAATTACCAAGCTATTGTTGAAGCACTTGATATAAGTGCAGAGCAACTCAAGCAATTGGTGGTGAATAGTATAGTGAGTAGCTTTTTGCCCCAAGAAGATCAAACGCGAATTATCACATTAATTGAAAAAATCTATCAAGCTTATGCGATTGAATAAGGTTATTTGGTCATGGCTTCTATGGTTTGAGCAACTATGTTGTCGAACTTGGTTTTTTGTTGAACCACTTCTTCAAGAACGCCGAGTTTGGCGAGTTGTTCAAACTCCGATGCTTTGAATCGAAGTGCATTGGCGCCTACATCCGCGGCAATACCTTTGATGGCATGACTAACGAACGCCACTTGCGTGGGGTCCATAGCATCGAGTGCCAGCGTAAACTCGTTTAGCTTTTCATTAATTTGCTTTAAGAAAAGTTCGACGATTTTACTGAGAAGCGCTTCGTTACCACCGAGCCTTCGCAATGCTTCTTCTTTTACCCAAAGCGCTTGTGGGTCTGACACGTCTGTAGTTTCCATTGATATTGACTCCTATCAATTGGCGTTTTAGCTGCTATAACTAAAATATAGTAAGGATTTGGTTTTTAATACATTAAAATTACCCACTGCCCCAAATTTTAATAAATTATACTTATTCGCGTTTGGTGTTATGCTTAGGTTATTCATTGTGTTGCTTTAACAAAAATATACAGCAGTTACCTATACTTAGGCTATCAATATATGCAGCTTGAAATTAAACCGTTTCTATCGTGTAAAGTGCTTATCGTTGACGACGAGGCAGTTAGCCGATTGTTGCTGTCCTCTATATTAGATCCTTATGTTGATTGTATTACCGCTAGCAGTGGTGCAGAAGCTATAGATGTTTGTAAATCCACTGATCCCGACCTAATTTTGCTTGATATGAATATGCCCGATATGGACGGGTTAAGTGTTTGTCGTATTCTCAAAGCAGACGAAAACACGGCGAACATACCCGTAATGTTTGTGACAAGTACCATAGATGTTGAGATTGAAAACGATTGTTGGGAAGTTGGCGCTTGTGATTTTGTAATGAAACCTGTGACGGCGTCGACTTTGGTTCACCGTATTAAAAACCACCTTCAAAGTAAGCTCAGAACTGAGCTTTTAGAAAGAATGACCTTCCATGACCAATTAACGGGTTTGTACAATCGTTTGTACCTGAGTAACGAAATCCCTTTACTCATCAAACAGGTTGCTCGAGATAATGGGGCAATCGGTGTCGTCATGTTAGACATAGATTACTTTAAGCTGTTTAACGACCACTATGGGCATGTGCAAGGCGACAGTTGCTTACAACAGGTAGCTCAGGCTATTGCTGAAAACGTTAAGCGCCCCAAAGACGCCGCCATACGTTATGGTGGGGAAGAGTTCATGGTTGTATTACCCTATACTGATAATGTTGGCGTAGAGAAAGTTGCACTAGATATTCAAGCATCATTGGCAAAGAAAAACATCGATCATTATGCGGGTATAGATAACAAAGTAACGTTAAGTGCTGGCTACGCTGTGATGGAGGCTACTGCTATACGGGAAAGCGGTATTGTCACACTTATTGAAGCAGCCGACACTCAGTTATTTTCATCGAAAGAAAACGGTCGAAACCAAGTCAACGGTTAATTTTATTGTCATTTCAATGCTTATGCTTTTTTTCTTGTCTATTCGCACTATGCTATATCTATAGGGCTTTTCAGTGTGATTCCACCTAAAGTGTATTAGTTTTTGGTTACTAGAGAATGGTCATTCAATCTGACAGTTTGGACGTTATTAGCACAACACCTATCTCTTCGGGCTTGCTTGAAGCAATTTGTTTGAGTAAGCAACAACTCTCTGCTGACAGAGGGGTGCTTATCTACTTCTCGTCGAACAAAGCCCGCATAATTTTTGATACTCGAGCTGGTGGTGATGCATCGACTCCCGATTTTGATTTTTCAAGAGTGTTTGAAGCTTCGTTTAGTTTTAAACTCTCTGAACTCAATTATCCGTGTGATACTGAACGTTTACCCCATGAATTAAAAATATGGTTACGTGAACACTTTACCGTAGAAGAGGCTTTATTAGTCTCTAGGCACAGTTTTCACGAAGGCAGCCTTATGTTGGTACTGTTGGGAAATGAGGTATGCTATTCAAAAGCACAACCCAGAAATTTGCTTTCTCTCATAGTGCCATGGGTTAACAGTGAGCTAAATCATCATATTGAAAGGGTTGCTTCCGTAAAACTGCGCACTTTGTTCGACAAACTACAAACCGTTGCAAATATAGGTACGTGGGAAGTTGATGTTGTTAATAATCGCCTTAGCTGGTCATCTCAGACCAAGGTGATTCATGAAGTTGGTGAAGACTTTGAGCCTCAATTATCAACGGCGATAAATTTTTACAAAGAAGGATATTCTAGGGACAAAATTACCCAAATTGTGACAACAGCTTTCGAACATGGCAAACCATGGACAACAGTTTTGGAGCTTGTTACAGCGAAAGGCAACACCGTTTGGGTAGAATCTAATGGCATGGTGGAAATGGTCGATGGTCAGTGCGTAAGACTGTTTGGGACATTTCAGAATATCCATAAAACGGAAACTCAACGCCTTGAACTTAAACAGCGTAAAACTGAACTCGAGTCAGCATATAAAGAGCGTGGCGATTTACTATCGCGGATAAGCCATGAACTAAGAACTCCCTTGAACGGTATCATTGGGATGTTACAAGCCTTAAAGTCTGAACAACGTGAACACATTCGCGATAGAAAAACAGAGTTTGCGCTGGCGAGTGCAGATAGGTTACTCGAACTCATTAACGATGTTCTGGATTATACCGATATTTCCGATGGCCACTTTACATTGCATTACAGTGACTTTTCGCTCAGTTCTCTCATAAACGAACTAGCAACAACGTTTGAGAGCCAATGCCAAGACAAAGGGGTGGGATTTACGCTGACTCATAACTTAATAGAGAGCGACTATTTTTATAGTGATCCAGCACGTCTTGAACAGATTTTTACTAATTTACTCAGCAATGCGGTTAAATTTACCGAACAAGGTAGAGTTACCTTCAATATTGCGCTAGATAAAACTAATGAGGGTGAAGTACTTATTGCTACTGTAGAAGATACGGGAATAGGTATATCACAGCGTATTCGAGAAAATATTTTTAAGCCCTTGTTAAACAATCAAGGATTGATTTCAGCCAAGGACAGTGGCACGGGTTTAGGATTGTCTATTGTCAAACAGCTGGTGGATAAGTTTGATGGAAAAATAGAGGTGAATTCTGAAGAAGGTGAGGGGGCTACTTTTGGTATATCCGTTCCCTTGGTTCGGTCAGATGTCACAACTTCTGTATTATCTGGAGATGATACGCTTCCCTCAAAATTGTTAGATACGCCGCTCTCAATTCTTGTTGTCGACGATAATGACATTAATCGTGTGGTGTTATTGTCTATGCTTGAGAAATATAACTATCAAGCAGATGAGGCGGAAGATGGTGAAGTTGCCATCGCCCGTGCTAGATGCAAGCGTTATGATTTAATATTCATGGATTGTGCAATGCCCGTGTTAGACGGTGTTAGCGCAACCCGAGTGATTCTTGAAGAGAATCTTTTGACAAAATACGGCTGTGTTGTTGCAGTAACCGCTAATACGTCAGAAGAGGATAAAGCTGCCTGTATTAAGGCTGGAATGCGATCCTTTTTGGCGAAACCTATTGTCCAAAAGGACGTAACAGGGGTACTACGCTGGGTGCTTCAACACAAAAGCCAAGGTTGAAAATGCCTTGGCTCAATCTGAGTCAACTTAAGGAGTTGGCAAAGTTTTTTTCGTCGTCTCCCAGTGTTCAACAAGATAGTTAACCACCGGTGAGCCCACGGTATACGCGACCGAAATCGCTGAATCTAACCCCGCATAGCCATTTCCAGAGCTTTCGTTAGCTAGGTTTTGTGCTGCGGTTACCCCTGGCGGAGGTTGGGTAAAATTACTTGCCGTACGCAATATCATAACGCGATCGAGATCGACTTTGTTGGCGTTCGCTAAATACGACAGTGATTGCAGTGTTGCTGTATCTTCCATACCCGAGGTTACAAAATTGCCTTTGCTATTGGTCCAGTAACTCACCCAATCATTTGCCCACTCGGTAAGTAACTCGCCATGCCAAAACGTTGAAGCTGCAAGATGATCGCCTTTAATGACCTTGGGTTTAGCTAACGCATGCGGAAAGCCCTGATATTGATGAGCTAACTCAGCCATGGCATCTGTACTAGGAAGCGCGATGTCTTTTGTGAGCTGGTAAGCCCATTGAGACAGTTTTGTATTTAGTGCATACACTTCACCGTTTGGTGCGATATTTGGGTCTATCTTATCTGCATTTGGATAGGGGGAAGTGGTGAATAACGGAAAGTAACCCGTTTTCCAATCATTGGGGATTTCGCGGCTATCTATCTCGTGGGCTAGGTCGCCGTCCACTACGTAGTCAGTCCAAACAGCTGAGCCTAGAGTACCATCAAGAGGATCTATACCTGCAATGCCAGCCACCAACCAGTATGCATTGGATAAGTCGAACCTAGGGTCGAGTCCTAATGCCATAATGGCAGAGGCCGCACGTGCAATCCCCATACCGGTAACTAGACCAAGTACTCCAGTATTTTCATTCACAAATATATCGTGATGTCCGTGAGGAAGTGGGTATCTCGAATCTAATTTTTGGCCCGCTTTCCACAACTGAAATTCGCCCGCTCTATCGCCTTCGTCTTCTCCAATTTCAAACATGTTTACTACAACCACTTTAATTTCAAGTGGCTGTGTGTTCGTAGCGTGAACAGCGCTCGACACCAAAATCGCGAAAAGAAGCGTGATTATTTTTTTCATGGTACACCTGCTTGTATAAAAAAAGGCAAATCTGCTATTGCAGACTTGCCTTTGTTGTCAACAATGTTGCTTATTAGAACTTGTAGTTGAACGTCGCATTCCAGTGACGTGGCAATTCAGGAAGTACAATCTGTGTACCGAACAAATCTGGGAAGTTTGAACGGAAGTACTTCTCATCTGTAAGGTTTTTAACAGTGAAGTTAACACCCCAAGCGTCAGTTTGATAAGACAAGCCAGCGTTAACAAGCGTGTAAGAAGGTAGTGTTACCGCACCAGAGAAGCCCGATGCAACTTCGTCAGCTTGAATTACACTTACACTTGCCGCATAACCGTTCAAGAAGTCATACGTACCCGTTAGACCGTACGTATTTTCCGGAATACCTGCTTTAATAGCACCCGGGTTACCATAAATGGTATTTCCGTTTGGTGTACCACCGTAGAAAATTGATGGATCGTCAATCAATGGGAAGTCTTCAGCACCTAAGAAGCCAAACTGGAAACGTTGGTCTTCTGGTACGTCAGCAACAGTTAGGTTAACCACTTCGATATTGGTATAAACCGCCGTTAGAAGTAGCTGTTCAGTAACAACCCAACGAACCTCAACTTCCGTACCTTTGTTGTTTGTCGTGTTGTTAGTTACCGTTGACTGTGCGTTGATGTCAGTACGCTCTTGCTCATAGTTAGAGATAGCAAAGTAAAGTGTGTCATCTAGGAATGAACCTTTAACACCAAATTCAACTAACTCGGACGTATCGAAGAAGCCGCCAGGGATGTTTTCTACATCAATATTAGCTCCTTGACCTGCGACGATAGTTGCCTGTTCTGCCACTGTTACGTAGGGGATTAGGCCAATTGGCGTTTCATATGAAATACTCGCGTTCCAAGATACGCCGCTTTCTTTATCTGAAGCAGTAACATCTTCATCGCCACCAAATAGGGTGATGCCTCCTGGTGTAGTACTTTCTACATCAACAGAGTCCCAGCGAAGACCAAGAACAATGTTAAGACCGAATTCCCAATCTAGGTCAGTCATAGCTGCTACACCTAGGTTAAGGTAATCACCTTTATCGTAGTTTGAGTAACCCCAGCCTGCGCGTGTGGCGAGTAAACGACGATCAAGTGCAGTCGACGGACCTGTTAGGTCACGACGGTCAAAGTATTCGTTAATAAAGTCATCACCACTTTCAAAGTTGGTGTAACGTAGTGAAGGTGAAAACTGGAATTGTGCTAGGAAACTGTCAGTTTCGTACTCTGTAGAAACAACGATCTTATCTTCTACTACATAGGCGTCGTGGAACTGAGAGAAACCGTATGCATTTTCGTTAAGGTTTTCATAGCTTTCATAGAAGAACTGATTTTTGATTTCCCAGCCGCTGTCTGTGTAGTAAATAGTGTCGAAATACAACGTTGTTACTTCGTTTTGAAGCACGTCGTCAGCAGCGATTAGTGTTTGATCGCGACCTAGGGTAGTTGTGCCAACATCTACCAACGCCATTGAATCTCCGAAGCTAGAGCCGTCTTCAGTGGTTGGATCTGCAAATACAAACAAGCCGCCAGCAAAGTATTCGAAATGGTCGATGCTTCCGTCACCATTGGCATCTAGTGGTTTTGCATTACCTGTGATGTAGGTACCGTTATCGATAAGATCTTGAGTAACACGGTTCCAGCCCGCGTTTTGGTTACCATCGTACTTGTGGTACATACCACCGAACTCGATGCTCAAGTTATCTGAAATGTCCATGTCAAACGCTGCTTGAACTACGGTTTGGTCAGTTTCACTGTTGCGATAGTAAGAATCTGAGTTTTCTATTTCTGCATAGATATAGTAACCAAAGTCTTTTCCTGCAACTTGACCTGGACCGCCAACTTCAGCAGTAACAACATTTTTGTCCCACGAACCTGTGGTGTATGACATGCGTCCAGTCGACTCTTCTAGGTAAACACCGCGGCTCACTTTTGCTGATTTGGGGTTGAAGTTTAGATAACCACCAATCTTTGCAGGACCGTAAATAGGAGATGCAGGGCCACGAACAATGTCAACACTGCTAGATGCACCGATTGGAGTTGGGTAGTTACCTGGGTTGTCCAAACGCCTTACGCCACGGAAGTAAACTTCACCAGGAGTACCACGAACGTCTAATGAACCAGCAACGCCGAAGAATGATTGGGTGAATGTACCCGGCGCGAACGCTACGAGTTCATCGATATCTGATACGTTGAAACGTGCCATTTGTTCATCAGAGATAGTTGACGCTGAACGAGGAGTTTCAAGAATAGATTTACCAAAGCCAAATACCGACTCAACGTCCTGTCCCGGTAAGCTTCCCAATGATCCTTTAACTTCGATGCGCTCCACATCGGCTTCGCTTGCTTCAGTTTCTTGAGCAGAAGCTACTGCAGGTAGGCTAAGTGCCGTACCAAGCGCTAGCGCTTTGGCTAACGGGTTTAAGTTAAATGGGTTATTTCTCATGGTTTCCTCGTTATTTTTGTTGCCACAAGGGCTTTATGTCGCTAAATATGTACTTGCTAATTGTCATGTAAGCACGATAAGTGCCAATAGTTGTCCAGCTGGTCAACAATTAAGCACAGCCTAACATTATGATTTTGTTGACTTTATAATTTCAGTTCTCATTTCCCCTCAGTGTTCTGGTTAACAAAATAGTTACATTCATACTGCTGTGTACTATTTTGGTGCATTACCTTTCGAATTGCCACAATTTGGTGCGTTATGGTGTGTCGGCTTGTTGTGGTCGTATAGATTTTCCTGGTAGCGTTAGATCGAGGAAGATAGCGACAAGTCCAGCGGAAGTGACTGGTGAACTTAGAATGTTTTTAAGCCATGTTGGCAGTTGTGATAGTGCTTCCGGCACCATCATTACACCAACACACATGCCCAGTGAACATGCGGTCACCAAGCTGCTGCGTCTGTCAAGCGCATAGCTAGTGAGAAGTTTGAGTCCTCCCACTGCAACCATAGCGAACATGACTAAGGTTGCACCACCCAAAACTGGCTTAGGAATAGTTTGTAGCACTGCACCAACGTGAGGAAACAGCCCTACAAATACAAACATACCTGCTACGAAAAAGCCTACCTTTCTACTAGCGATACCAGTGAGTTGTATAACGCCGTTATTTTGCCCAAACGTTGTGTTTGGAAAGGTATTTAGCAAACCTGCAATAAGTGAGTTAACACCGTCTCCAAGAATACCACCCCGAATACGCTCTATGTAAATAGGCCCTTCTACGGGCTCTTTACAAAAATGGCTGTTAGCGGTGAGGTCTCCAGCGGTTTCTATTGCGCTAAACAAATAAATAAGTGCAACGGGGACAAACAGAGAAATGTCAAAGTCGACCCCATAGTGAAGCGGTTGCGGCAGCGCAAAGAGAGGCGTTGTATCAAGATGAGATAAATCGATATCGCCATTTAGCAGTACGTAGGAATAGCCTAAAACCATCCCTATAAATATGGATGAAAGGCGTATCCAATGATTTTGACTAGCGTTAAGAAATACTATGACCAAGAGTACGCCAACACCCAGTAAAAGGTTGTTAGTTTGGCCGAAGCTATCGGCATTGAATCCACCCGCAAGATCCGTCATTCCTACATTGATAAGGGAAAGCCCAATGGCAGTAATTACAATTCCAGTAGTCAGTGGGGTGATAATACGCCGCAAATGTTGGACGAAAAAACTAAATAGGATTTCAATTGACGCTCCAGCCAGGGTAAGTCCAAATAACATGGCGAGTACGTCTTCGTCAGTGCCTCCTTGTTGACGAACATGCACCCCAGCCAGAATGAGTGCACTAATAAAAGCAAAACTAGTGCCTTGTATTGCGACTAAACCACTACCTATTTTATAGATGCGTTTGGTCTGAATAAATGTACCAATACCCGTAACCATCAACGCCATGCTAATTAGAAACGCAGTGTGAGCGAGTAAGTCCAAGGCAGCAGTAATGATTAGCGTGGGTGTTATTACTCCAACGAAACTAGCTAGCATGTGTTGAAAAGCCGCCGCTAGGCAAGCGGGAGCTGCTGGTTTGTCATTTAGTCCGTAGATGAGTTCGTTTGTTTTCATTGTATTTACATTCACCTATTCACAAACACTAGGGGCATGGCCACAAATAAATTGACCAAGATAAGTCGCGGATTGTTGTTGAGGAAGATTGCCAGACTGAACCTTGTCAACAAAGGCCGCGATACGTTGCTCCAGTCGTTCGAGCTGCATTACTTTGTCAGAGGGAGCAAGAAAGCTGTGACCGATGCTGTTTTTCATCAATAAGATGAGTTCGTCCCAACTGAGGTTGAATTGGGTTACCGCTATAAAGAATTCGTCTGATAGGGTTGAGTCCCACATTCCTCTGTCGTCTGTTGAAAGCGCTACAGGAATACCTAAACGAAGGTACTCTGGAAATGGGTGTTGATTAAAATTGTTAACGTATTCCAATAGCAAGTTTGAGATTAAGTTAGATTCAATAAGATAGGGGCCATTACGCATAAGTAGCAGGGTTTCTGGGTCGGTAATGGTGTTAAAGCCATGTCCGATTCTATCCGCGCCAATAAGTAAGGTGTCGCGTACATGATAATTGGGTTCGTCAGACTCACCCGCATGAATAGCCAGTGGAATGCGCGGATAACGTTTCCGCATTTCACGTAATGTAGACAAGAATCTGAGGGGGTACCCTTTGTCGTTATCTTCTCTACCTACCATATTAATGCCCACGTATCGTTGGCGGTGCGAATCTACAAATTGATAAATCCACCTGAGTTGCTGTTCAGCATTTGGCAAAAAGCGCAGTAGTGCATACTGAAATCTAACCTCTACACCAGTAGCCATAGCTTCTTCACTGCGCAACATTGCTTCGTAAATGGCTAGCGCTTCTTCAGGTGAATATGGGGTGCCATCACTTCGTGTTGCTCGCTGCAAGTTAACCTGAGTTTCTAAATATTGAACATTTTCTTGCGCATACGCCTGCATGTTTTTAAGTAATATATTTGCCATGAGTGTGGGGTTGGCGGTCATTTCCCCCAATCGTCGCCAATGACGTTCGAAGAACTCATTTCGGCCTTCATGGGGTTTGTCCAAACGAATACTGTTTTGAAATGCCACTTTTTGTTCAGCGGTTAGTTTATCCAGTCTTTCGTATTCTGACTTTTGACAATCGTTAAGGGAGCTCCATGTGTGACCTGAAACCGTATGAAACATCATGTATTGAGGGACCGGACCGAATTCATTGCTACCATAGCCTTCACAGTGTGAAAACAAGACCTTGGTGTAGTAGTGGTAACCACCGTTTATGTTGGGATCTGAGGCTAATTCAAACCACCATTCACTCAAACCTGCACCTGATAAATGATGGTGAAGATCGCCTCCCTTTGGCATCGCAACAAGAAAGCTATGCATCGCTTTCTTATCGGCATTTTGCTTAAACGTTCTGAACCAGGAGTTCATTGAAAAAGCATCGGAAGTGCCACTAGTTTGTGCACTCAAAGTGGAGGATAAGGTCAACGCTAAAATAGCAATACCAAGGGTCATAAAACGCATAATCAGTCGGGTCTAAAAATTAGTTCTTAACTGAATAGCAATTTTCTGACCAATTGGTCATGCATTTGTTTTTATGTAAGTGGCTGAAATTTAATTGATTGTTTTCTTGGTTGGTAAGAATTCATCAATCGGCAATGTGAGGCTGCATCAGTATGGTGCTATTTATAAAAAATGCGCCATATTGGCGCAATGCCGATCAGTTGGCAGCGGGGCGATATGGCGCATTTTTTTAAGGAAGAGTATAAATAACTGTTAAAAGGTAACACTGTCGTCAAGAGTGACAAAAATAGAGTGACGTACTTCATTGTACATCGCCTTAGAGCAATGACCTTCACCTTCGGTGTCTTCAAGTAAAAGTACATCTCCTGCACCAAATACATGGCGTTCGCCATTCGACACTGTGAACTCTGCGCGCCCTTTGATAATGAAGAGTAGTTGTCTAGCCGGTGCTGGATGCCACTTGAAATCATAATCGGCTGGAGTTTCACGGAATATGATTTTTCCCGCCGCAAATTTTTCCGACAGTAGACCGATTGGCCCACCATCAGCTAGTGGAATTTCCACCTCGCCGAAGTGACTTTTTCCCTCTGCGTCGTTATATATCCTTTTTATTTTCACGCTGATTCTCCTGTGTATCTTTTTCCAATATTAGCAATAGAGTGGTGTAGAGCTTCAACCGTGTATCTCACGTCCTCTTCTGCAATGGACTCACCTGGATGGTGACTTATTCCACCTTTACAGCGAGTAAATAACATGGCTACTGGGCAGATAGAAGCCATGGCCATGGCGTCATGACCGGCGCCTGAGGGTAATATTTTTGGTGATATACCGGTTTCTACTACACCGTTAACAATGTCGTTTTTTAGTTGCGGATCACAGTGTACTGCGTTCGCACTGTGAGTCTGTTGTATATCAACTATGAGATTGCGCTTTTCGGCAATTACATTGAATTCCTGCAATATATCTGCCAACACAGTGTCTCTTTTATCATCTTGCTCACTACGAATATCTAGTGAGAACAGAGTACGGCCTGATATGACGTTAACGCCGTTCGGCGCGTTCTCAATTTTGCCCACTGTAGCCACCACGTCTTGTGCTTTATTAGCGTGAGCTTCTACCGCAAGAATCATTTCTGAAGCAGCACACAAGGCATCATATCGCATATCCATTGGTACTGTGCCAGCGTGCCCCGCCATCCCCGACAGGGAAATCTGATAGCGCTTTGCGCCTGCAATGGCACTCACAATTCCAATGGGGAGGTTTTCGTTTTCGAGCACGGGGCCTTGCTCAATGTGGATCTCTAGATAACCTAGAATATTCTCCGGGGTAAGCGTGGCTGATTTTATATTTTCGAAAGAAGAACCAAAAGAGAGTAGCGCCTCTTCCAGTGTAATCCCGTCTTCATCAGTAAGGTCTCGCCAAGTCTCTTTCCATTCTCCTGTTAGCGCGAAACTACCAAGCAGTGTTGAGCCAAAACGAGTGCCTTCTTCATCGCCAAACCCCACCACGTCTATGTGAAAAGGAAGCTGAACTTGGTCTCGGCTGAGCTGAGCGATTAAGCTTATTGGGGTAATTACACCCAACATTCCATCGTATTTACCGCCGTTGGGAACCGTATCCAAATGGCTTCCAATGATTAAGCGTGGAGCGTTAGTATGGCCAGCGTTATAACGCCCCCACTGATTACCCGCAGCATCTTGCCATGTGGTCATTCCCGCTTCGGTCATCCAACCCGAAACTAAAGTGTTGGCTTGCTTGTGCTCTTTGGTTAAATAGCGTCTATCCAAACAAGTGGATTGTTGACTTACCTTTCCAAGTGCATCACAGCGAGCCATGATCTCCGCTGCGGCAAAGCTGTAATCAAGCATTCGACGAAGCCTCGTTATACACCGCAAGTGCCGCATCTACACCAGCACCGAAGGGCATCGCAAATCCTTGCATTCTGAGTGTGGTCTCAAGCGACTGTAAGGTATGCAATACTGCATCTTCACGCGCGTTATAACCCATGGTACCGATGCGCCAGATTTTTCCTTTCAGAGGACCAAAGCTGGTGCCAATTTCAATATTGAAGCGAAGAAGTAGAGTTTCACGAACGGCTTCACCATGCACTCCATCGGGGATCACCACACCTACCACGTTATTCATTTTGTGTGCAAGATCACCAAATGGCGTTAAACCCATAGCTTGAACGCCAGCTAACATGGCATCTCCCGCCACTTTATGACGAGCGATAACGGCATCTTGACCTTCTTCTAAGTGCACACGAGCGCATTCTCTTGCACAAAACAGCATGCTCGCCGCCTCAGTGTGGTGGTTGAGTCTTTCCTCTCCCCAGTAATCCATGATCATAGGCAAGTCGAAATAATTTGAGCGAATACGAGGCCCAAGAGCGTCTGTGTGGTGTGAGTCGCGGATACCCGCCTCAACGTGGTGTCGCTTTCTTACTAACTCTACAAATTTGTTGCTCATAGTGACTGGCGCGCTGCCCGAAGGACCACCCAAACACTTTTGTAAGCCTACAGACACTGCGTCAAGATGCCATGCGTCTGTTTCAAAAGCATTTCCGCCAATAGATGCCGTAGCATCGCTGTAAAACAGCACATCGTGTGCTTTACAAATGGCGCCGATGTCAGCGAGAGGTTGAAGCATGGTAGTAGAAGTATCGCCTTGAACTACTGCGAGCATTTTAGGCTGCACCCGTTTGATAGCTTCTTCTATTTGTTCAGGTTTAAATACTTCACCCCAAGGTACTTCAATGGTGTGAACTTCTGCATCTGCACGCTGTGCAATTTCCGCAAGCAGGTGACCAAAGCGTCCAAATACGGGCACGAGTACTTTATCACCAGGTTCAATAGCAGACACTAGTACAGCTTCAATTCCTGCTCGGGATGTACCGTCAATCAATAGGGTTTGTTGGTTCTTGGTATTAAACACTTGGCGGTACAAAGCCATCACATCGTTCATATAACCTGTCATGACAGGATCATACTGACCCACCAATTGGGTAGACATGGCAGTGAGTACCCGAGGGTAGCAATTAATAGGGCCTGGGCCCATTAACAAACGCGGTGGTGGAGAAAGCGGAGCAAATTCTGAAGAAGCGTACGAAGACGTCATGAAAACACCTATAAGTTAAAGCACAGCTTGCGCAAGCATGCGCACGCCAGTGATGATTAGTACAACAGCGAACACTTTTTTGAGCATGCCTGCGTCTAGTCGGTTAGCGATATTGGCACCAATGGGCGCGAACAATACCGTGAGAGGTACAATACAAGCGAAGCCAAGTAAGTTGACAAAGCCAATGGTTGCAAAAGGGGCGTCTGCTGGTGTGTCACCAACAAATAAAAGTGTAATGGCCGCTGGCAGTGAAATAATTAATCCAACCGCCGCCGCTGTGCCTACCGCGCGATGTGCTGGATAGTTGCAAAAGGTTAGGGTAGGTACTGTTAATGTACCGCCGCCAATGCCAACCAATGAACTAAATAGCCCGATACACGCCGCCATTATTGATTGACCAATACGACCAGGGAGCCCACCAAAAAGGGCGTCTTTTTTACCTAAAATCATATTGATAGCCGAGAGTGTGGCAATTACACCGAACAAAATGGTTAGGTAAGTCGCATTTACCACGGTAACGGCGTAGCTGCCCAACAACACACCTGCAAATATGAAAGGTGCCCATGCTTTTAGTAATGGAAAATCCACATTACCCTTGGCGTTATGGGCTCTTATTGAACTAATTGAGGTAGGTACAATAGTGGCAAGTGACGTTGCGGTAGCGATAACCATTGCACTTTCGGCGGATACACCAAGGGCTTGAAATAAGAAATAAAGCACGGGAACAATGACAATTCCACCACCTACGCCGAGCATGCCAGCAAGTAAACCAGCAAAAATACCAGTACCTATAAGTGATAGTATGGTTGGAAGGTTATCTAAAATAAATTGCATTGGTATTGGCTCTTTATGGTTTTACATTAACAAAGGCTTTGCCATCACTGCGCGGATCACTCGCTGCGCTCACAATGCCTGTAGGTGTTCTTATTACGGCGCCAGCGTGTCCCATTAGCTCGTTACATGGGTCAACCATGACGGTATCGTGCCCACGAGCAACAAGTTCATCGCCAACGTATTCCGCTAAATCACGTTCTAGTTTTAAGTTATGACTCTCATCGCCCCAAGTACGACCGAGAAGCCAACGACCCAATGCAATCGCTTTATCAATTGGTTGGTCGTGATAAATGTGTCGCGAGAACAGTGCCGCTTGTGTTTGTGGTTGACCTTCGCCACCCATGGTGCCGTAACTCATTCTTCTACCGTCAGATAGTTCAGCAAAAGCGGGGTTGAGTGTATGAAATGGCTTGAATCCCGGCGCTAGGTATTGATTACTTGACGGGTCCAAAGAAAACGACGTTCCCCGATTATTCCAAACAATACCTGTTTGTGGACTAACCACACCTGAGCCAAATTCCCAATAAAGGGATTGAATGTAACTCACCATTCTACCTTCACTGTCGCAGGCTCCCATCCAGATGGTATCGCCAGGTTTGGCAACGTGAGGCCAAGGCTGAGCCGTGTCTAGTGAAATGTGTTTTACCATCTCGTCTAAACTTTCATCGGTCAGCAAAGATTCTAGGTCTACCGGCGTGCGAGATGGGTCAGTAACGTTGGCATTACGCGCAATGAAAGCTTGTTTAGTGCATTCAATCAGCAAATGCACCATATCTGCATCGGTCGTTCCAAGATGCTGAACTTTGTCGTAAAGGGCTAATATAATTAAAGACGCTACGCCTTGTGTTGGCGCCGGTAAGTTGTAAAGTTTGCCCTTGCTAGTGGTAACCTCCAGTGGAGTAACTCGCATGGCACGATAATCATGGAAGTCTTGCAAAGTGATAGGAGATCCCACTGCCGCAAGGTCAGTGGCAAGCATTTGTGCCATCTCACCGCGATAAAAATCGTCTAAACCATTTTCGGCTAAGTGCTCAAGGGTTTTAGCTAGCTTAGGCAGTTTCACTATTTTGCCTTTCTTTAATGCCTTTCCCTTAATTAAAAATTGCGCGAAGTTATCGTCAGAGGCTAAATCGTCAAAGGTTTTATTGCTTGCATCAGTCAGGCTTTGAGTAACTTCAATACCCCATGTAGCTTGGTTGATCGCAGTATCTAAAAGGGTCTTTAAGGGCAGTGGTTGCTGCCATTCTTCACTGATTGACAGCGCTTCTTGCCAGCCGGCAACAGCACCAGCCATGGTTAGCGCGGCTTTAGGCCCTCGACTAGGAATAGCATCTAATCCTTCATACCATGCGGGCGTAGCAGCCTTTGCACTTACTCCGGCAGCATCTATGCCGATGGGGGCTTTTCCAGGTTCACTAATAAGCCAGAAACCATCGCCGCCTAGACCATTCATGTGCGGATATTCAACAGCTATAGACGCAGCTGCAGCAACCATAGCTTCAATGGCGGTGCCGCCTTTTTCTAATATGTCTAATCCCACCTGACTGGCGGCAAAATGAGGGGCGGTAAAGCCAATATTAGGTAATTTGTTCATTATTCATTTCCGTAGGGGTTGTTGTTTACTTGCCTTCGGTGAGCTGCTTTGCTGTTTTTATTAGTGCAAGCTCACTGTTGCGCTTCCCGATCAGCGACATACCACAAGGCGCGTCTTGAACGCTAAACAGTGGCATATGTAACTGGGGAAGGCCAATTAGACCGGCTATGGCGGTCATTGCCAAAAGGGCATTTCTGTCGTTGGCAAGCGTTTCTGCCGAGGCGTCGCAGCGCGGTGCAGGCCCCGGTGTTGTTGGTATTAGAATAGCGTCAACTTGAGCGAATAGGTTATCAACTGCGTCAACCACAACCTGCTGTTGCGCTTTGGCTTTTAAAATATCCTCGTTGCTAATGGTTTTACACCAATCAAAGCGTAATCGAATATCTTCTGCAATGTCTGGAGAGGTTTGTGAAATCCACTCACCGTGCTGTTGCCAAATTTCCGCACCCTGCAACACTCTGAAGGTTGCAGCTGTCTGGAGTTTAGTGGGATCAAGTTCTACAGGAACTAAAGATACTTCCGTCACCAAATTTAATGACTCTAGCCACTTAGCAATTAGTGCACTGTGGGCAACGGATGAATTAAGCGCCTTGATAACACCTATTTTTTTGATGGGGTCGTTATTGTCACCTTGTTTGGTGTTTTCTGTTGCAGCAAAACAGGTAGTTGTCACCTTTTGCATTGTGTTTAAATCACGAGTCATCCAGCCTATCGTATCGAATGAAGGTGCGAGTGGAAC
>JALUXV010000575.1 GCA_027013165.1 Alteromonadaceae bacterium | reverse complement strand
AAATAGCGCGCTTCAATCATCTGATTTAACACTATTGAATCCGGCGGTGATCCCACGAACCCACTTACTTCAAAGCGCAATAGAAAGTGCTGAACTTGGCGATTTCTCGAAAGCAGCGTCATTACTTGAAGCTGCATCGACACCCTATGCCAAAAAGTGGGATAATCACGACCTTTCAAAACCACCCGCAACAACGTCGGCCGTTTCTTTATCATGCAGCAGTTAACACACCAAAACATAATACAAGCGCTATCCATTCAAGGTAACAATCTCCTTATTGAGTTGCCATTACCCTCTACCCCATTAAAAACCACACAATGGGCAGAAGGGTTTGCCACACTATTCGATTTTACCTGCTATGAGGCCGACTGGGGTGCAGATAGATATCAAATTCGCTTGCGAAATAACGATGTGGAGTGCTTACTGTGTATAGAGTGGTTATGTGAAGCAATGTGGTTAACACCATTAGGGCAAAGTCACAGCGCTACATTTTTAAAAGACTGGTTGTACCAAAAAAAGTCCTAATAATTCTATTATTAGGTTACCTAAACTCCTGAACTTCCGTTACTATGATGGTTGAGGGATCATTTCCAAGAGGCGAAATACATACCTATGCCATTCATTAAAAAAGGAATTTTGGCATTTACCATTGTTGTTCTTGTAGCGCTATCGTGGCTATTAATTACGCCTACCTCATCCGCTATTACTGCGCCTGTTATCTCTGTTGACGAAAGCTTTGAACGTTTTAATATCACTGATCGAAGCGACCATTACCTGACTCCATTAAACGCCACTTATCTGGACGTACTCGCGTCTACACGAGCCATGCTTAGCGACATACCAGAGCAAAGAGATAACCGCTTGTGGTACGTGAGTACCGTTGAAAACAATGGATACAGCGATATTCCGCTGGTGGTAAACATAGACAGACTCAATCTTGATGACCTGCAATTATACTTAGTCGACCAAAATCAACGCATCATAAAATCTTATCGCTATGAGGCGGGTAAAGGTGACTATTCATTGGCAAAGCCCATCCCCACCATTCGTTTTGCTTTTACACTTACAACAGGTTCCCATCCCACACTGCTTATTGGAATAAAAGATGATGGCCTAAGACACTTTCCAATATCCTTATGGCACAAAGACGCATTGAGTAGTTTTGATCGTCAATTATTGTCTCTGTTTGGTGTAGTAATGGGCACCTTGTCTATACTCACGGGATATTTTTTATTGTCGTACTTATATCAACGCACGCCAGCAAGATTTTGGTTTGCGATGACCAATGGCGCAGTGTTTTTCTTATTCTTTGTTGTTCAAGGAGGGCTAGCAAGCTGGCCTGCGCTCACCAACACCTCTGAAATGGCAGTGGCATTATTGCTGTCCATCAGCTTTTTGATGATGGCGAAAGTTACGCACAATCTTTTCTTGCGTATCCCCCCTATTTTACGGGTAGTTAACTTCTTACTACCAAGCTTTATGGCTATTCTCTCGCTAACCAGCTCACCCTATCAGGCAGTTATCACACTGTTTTGGTTGTGCCCTGTCATCGGCTTATTCAATGTATTTTTAGCCATGACATTCAAGGACGAGCGCAATCTGGGATCTAGTCGTCTGTTTTCTATCGCGTGGATGTGTATGTTCTTGCTCTACGCCTTGATGGTGGAAGTTATCTTCAATGGAATTACCTACACCACACCACTGATTATAGGTTTAATCAGTCTTCTTACCGTCGCCCAGCTGTGTTTAGGTTTTAGCGTTGAATTAAAAGAACGTACGTTTAACCTGCAACAAATATCCGAGCGAGAGGCGACGATAAATAGTTTGAACTACTTTTTTGATTTGTTTCGGAACTCTGCCGAGGGTTTATATACTTCAACCCTTGAGGGCACGTTAAAAACAGTCAATCCCGCTATGTGTGCGCTATTTGGTTATAAAGATGAACAAAGCATGTTGGCGGCGGTAAACAATACGCGACAATTCTACGCTGACGAGGGCGACAGAGACTTACTCGTGGGAGAACTGCTAGATAGCGGCCAAGTGATGGGACGAGAAATCAAAGGTGTTCGCGCCAATGGTAATGAATTTTGGTTTTCAATTTCCTGCCAAGTAAGAAAGAACGAAAAGGGTAATTTTCTTTACGGGTCTATTATTGATGTCACTGAAAAGAAGCAGTCGGACATCAGCTTAAAATACCTTGCCACTCACGACACGCTCACGGGAGTATACAACCGACGACAATTTGAAAATATTTTCAGAGAGCGTCTTGCCGACGACAGCGAACTGCCTCTATGCCTCTTAAATTTGGACTTGGATCGCTTCAAGGTAGTCAATGATACCTGTGGACACAAAGCAGGTGACGCTCTAATAAAAGAGCTTGCCCATCAACTACAAAAAGTAGTCACTGGTGACGCTATTCTTGCCCGTCTGGGCGGTGACGAATTTGGCGTTTTGGTGGCAGATAGGACAGAGACCGAAGTCAAAGAGCTCGCTGAAAGTATATTAAATGCAGTGCAATCGTTCCGCTTTATGTGGGAAAACCGAATTTTCAATTTGGGCGTTAGTATTGGGTTAATCCTTTGCGACGACAAAAGCCTGAGTCATGAAAACTACTTAGTCATGGCAGATGCCGCTTGTTATTTCGCCAAGGAACAGGGCCGAAATCAAGTTCATCAGTACAACAAAAATGACGAAGGAATGCTAAGGTACAAAAAAGAATTAGACTGGATTTCAACAATTAACCAAGCGCTATCAGAAAACCAGTTTGTACTTTACTACCAACCTTTGCGTCCCCTCAATAAACCAAACGATGGTTACTATTACGAAGTGTTGCTTAGGTTAAATGCACAAGACAGCAAGGTGATTGAACCTGCAGCCTTCTTACCCACCGCTGAACGCTTTGAAATGAACGTCAATATCGATAAGTGGGTGATTACCAATACGTTCCGATGGCTTTCAGAAAATCCGGAACATGTTCGCTCACTTAGGCGCTGTAGTATTAACTTAAACTGCCACTCATTAGCGGACAGAGATTTCAAACTTTTTGTATTAAATGCGTTTGAGAACTATCAGATCCCCTACGACAAAATATGCTTTGAGGTCATTGAGTCTGTAGCCATTATAAAAATGGAAGACACCCTCAATTTTATGGAAACCTTTAATAATTTGGGCTGTGCTTTCGCCCTTGATGATTTTGGTAGTGGCTTCTCATCGTATAACTATCTCAAAAGCTTACCCGTGAGCGAAGTTAAAATAGACGGTACTTTTATCAAAGATATGCTGTTCGACACCGTAGACGCAGCAATGGTGTCGTCCATAAAAGATGTGGCGAAAAGTATGGGTATGAAAACCGTGGCCGAGTTTGTGGAAAACGATGCGTTAATGGCACAACTCGGCAAGATGGGCGTCGACTTTGCTCAGGGCTATGGAATCGCCCCACCCAAGCCTCTTAATGAGTTTACCCCACTGTAACTCTTAGCAAGACTGATCTGTCTTGTTATACTTCAGAGTAGTAAAATGAAAAGAGTAAGATTAAACAAACGTTTTACTCTTGATTTCACAGAGACAGCCCCCACTTCATCTAACCTGAAAGTAGGGTGCAAGAAGTACTATGAGCAGCAAACAGCCAAAATATGAATACGTAAGTTCCGCGAAATTACCCACACGTAAAGGGGAATTCACTATCCATGGTTTCGTAGAAGCCAATGGACAGGAACACGTTGCGCTTTCCTACGGCACGTGGGAAGACGGCGATGTTGTGCCTATTCGTATTCACTCAGAATGTCTTACCGGCGATGCCTTGTTTAGCACGCGATGTGATTGTGGCTTTCAACTAGACAAAGCATTGCAAAACATTGCTGACAACGGCTCAGGTGTACTTTTGTATCTTCGACAAGAAGGGCGGGGAATTGGACTACTTAATAAGATCCGCGCTTACAATTTGCAAGACAGTGGTTTGGATACGGTTGAAGCCAACGAACACCTAGGTTTTGATGCTGACCTACGAAGCTACGATATTTGCAAATTAATGCTAGATACCCTCAAAGTAAGCAAAGTAGAGTTAATGACCAACAACCCCAGAAAACTCAAAGCATTGACGTCTTTGGGTATTGATGTAGTTGCCCGCAAGCCAATAGACCATGGCATAACTAAAGACAACAAAGGTTATATAAAAACCAAAACCGAAAAGTTAGGTCACGCGTTCGATCCACACTCGTTTAAGTAATAATTGTTTTGATTCAGCTTAGGTTAATTCGCAACGGTTTATAAATTGTACATACTTTGTATCACTCCCTGTGTTGGGACGTGTAAGGAGAATGTATGAAACGACTTACTTTACGTGCTTTTTTTGCTGTAGCGGGGCTAGGAGTTCTAGCGTCTAGCCAAGCAGCTTTTGCTACCAATATAACAACAATGCCGCCACCTGAACCGGCGACCATTGATGCCTCCTACACCGACGCTCAGATAGACAGCATTCTTGCTCCTATTGCTCTGTATCCCGATACCTTGCTGACGCATATCTTGATTGCCGCGACCTATCCGTTAGATGTGGTTGCCGCAGATCGCTGGCGTCAAAGTAATGCACACTTGTCTCCTGAAGAAGTTGAGCTTGCACTTGAATCGGTAAGCTGGGATCCAAGCGTTAAGGCTGTCGCAGTATTCTCCGATATCCTAAACACCATGGCGCAGGATTTAACCTGGCTTCAGCAATTAGGTGACAACGTACTAATTAACCAAAATCGCGTGTTGGCGAGAGTTCAAGTGTTGAGGCAACACGCACTTGAACAAGGTAACTTGTCATCGAATGACTACCTTAATGTTTCACGAGACCGTGAAGTTATTGTTGTTGCGCCACGCCGACCCGAAGTGGTGTATGTTCCCTACTATGATCCAGTAGTGATTTATGGACATTGGTGGCACCCTATTGCACCTGTTCGGTGGCATCACGGCGCTTCATATCACCACCATCACGGTATTTACTGGTCTCCAAGAGTAAGTTTATCTACCGCTTTCTATTTTGGTGGCATACATTGGCACAATAGACATGTAGTGATTCATCGCAGCCCAGTCAGACACTACTACCGAGGGCCCGCTCATCGCAGAGTGCACACCAGAGAATATCATCGTTGGGAGCATAATGTCGGTCACCGCAGGGCAAGATACTCAAGCCCAGTAGTTTCTAGAAGTGTTCAACCCCACAGGCAGGCGCCTATCAGCCATCGTCCAGTGGTAAGAACACATTCTGAAACAAGAGCACCCGCGTTACGTTCAAGAGAGGTAATCAGTACTCAACAAGTAACCCGAGCGCCGGCG
>JALUXV010000574.1 GCA_027013165.1 Alteromonadaceae bacterium | reverse complement strand
AAATGGAGACTGACTTTGCTCAACAAGGAGATGTTACTGACCGCATGCTTGCTTGTTTCCCTAGTATCATTTGTTACTGGTATCGTTACAGCCACGACGGTATTCGTGTGAACGTAGAAACAGATGACGACTCTATCGGCGCGCACTTCTTACACATGCTTCACGGTGAAAAGCCTAACGAACTTCACGAGCAAGTGATGCACGTGTCGCTAATTCTGTATGCTGAGCACGAATTCAATGCCTCGACCTTTACCGCACGTGTTTGTGCCTCAACTCTATCAGATATGCACTCTTGCGTAACTGGTGCTATTGGTTCATTGCGCGGCCCACTACACGGTGGTGCTAACGAGGCAGCCATGGAAATGATCCAAGGCTTCACTTCTGCAGATGACGCCGAAGAAAAAATGATGGGTATGCTGGAGCGCAAAGAAAAAATCATGGGCTTTGGTCACGCTATATATTCTGAGTCAGATCCGCGTAATGAAATCATTAAAGGCTGGTCAGAAAAACTGGCAGCAGATGTGGGCGATGAAGTGCTTTATCCGGTATCGGTTCGTTGTGAAGAAGTCATGTGGCGCGAGAAAAAACTCTTCTGTAATGCCGACTTTTTCCATGCATCTGCCTACAACTTCATGGGCATTCCCACTAAGTTGTTTACCCCGATTTTCGTTATGTCTCGCCTAACAGGTTGGGCAGCTCACGTTATGGAGCAGCGTGCTGATAACCGTATTATTCGTCCATCAGCAGAATACACAGGTGAAGATTTACGTACAGTTACCCCAATCGCTGAGCGTGGTTAGTGAGCATTATCAATGAATAACGATTTTAGAAAACCACTACCCGGTGCGGGGATCGACTTTTTCGACACCCGTGAAGCCGTAGATGCTATTGAGGCTGACGCTTACGCCAAATTGCCTTATACATCACGTGTATTAGCGGAAAACCTTGTACGCCGCTGCAATCCAGACACATTGAACGATTCGCTCAAACAACTGATTTACCGTAAACGGGAACTGGACTTTCCATGGTTCCCTGCTCGAGTGGTGTGTCACGACATTTTAGGGCAAACCGCTTTGGTTGATTTGGCAGGTCTTCGAGATGCTATCGCCGCTAAAGGTGGTGATCCAGCGAAAGTAAACCCTGTGGTTCCCACCCAATTGATTGTTGACCATTCACTCGCCGTTGAACACGCAGGCTTTGAAAAAGATGCCTTCGAGAAAAACCGTGCGATTGAAGATCGCAGAAATGACGACAGATTCCACTTTATCAACTGGACAAAAACAGCCTTTAAAAATGTGGATGTAATACCGCCTGGCAATGGCATCATGCACCAAATCAACCTTGAGCGTATGTCTCCAGTCATTCAAGCCAGAGATGGAGTTGCGTTTCCCGATACGCTTGTTGGCACCGACAGTCATACACCACATGTTGATGCTTTAGGTGTTATCGCCATTGGTGTCGGAGGCCTAGAAGCAGAAAGTGTTATGCTTGGGCGTGCCTCTTATATGCGCCTGCCTGATATTATTGGTGTTGAGTTAACCGGCAAACCCCAGCCGGGAATTACTGCCACTGATATCGTACTCGCACTTACTGAGTTTTTACGTAAAGAAAGAGTTGTCTCGTCCTATCTGGAATTTTATGGCGAAGGTGCATCGCATCTTACATTGGGCGACCGTGCAACCATATCCAACATGACTCCAGAATACGGTGCTACTGCCGCCATGTTCTACATCGACCAGCAAACCATAGATTATTTGCGTTTAACGGGTCGAGAAGAAAAGCAAATTTCATTGGTTGAGCAATACGCCAAGCACACGGGTTTGTGGGCAGATGACTTACGTACCGCTGAATACGAAAGAGTACTCACTTTTGATTTATCTTCCGTAGGAAGAAATATGGCGGGGCCATCGAACCCTCACGCGAGATTAGCTACGAGCGATTTAGCCGCCAAAGGCATCGCTGGTGAATGGCAAGAAGAAACGGGCAAAATGCCAGACGGCGCTGTCATAATCGCGGCCATAACCAGCTGTACCAATACCTCTAACCCACGAAATGTTATCGCTGCTGGGTTACTAGCACGCAATGCCAACAAGCTCGGATTAACCCGTAAACCTTGGGTAAAATCATCATTAGCCCCCGGCTCGAAAGCGGTTAAGTTGTATCTTGAAGATGCCAACCTAATGAGTGAGTTAGAACAACTTGGTTTTGGCGTAGTGGCTTTTGCCTGTACCACGTGCAATGGTATGAGTGGTGCTTTAGATCCTGTGATTCAGCAGGAAATCATCGACCGAGACCTATATGCTACCGCAGTACTTTCGGGCAACCGTAACTTCGACGGGCGTATTCACCCATATGCAAAACAAGCATTTCTTGCATCACCAGCATTAGTAGTAGCCTACGCTATTGCAGGTACAGTCCGTTTTGACATTGAGAAAGACGTGCTAGGCACCGATGAGAACGGTAATCCAGTAACCTTAAAAGATATCTGGCCTAGCGACGAAGAAATCGACGCTATTGTTGCGCAAAGTGTTAAGCCAGAGCACTTTAGAAAAGTGTACGAGCCAATGTTCGATATTCGTGTTGACGAAGGAACATCGCTCAACCCTTTGTACGACTGGCGCGAAATGAGTACCTATATTCGTCGCCCTCCGTATTGGGAAGGTGCAATGGACAAACCCCGTACAATGCACGGCATGCGACCACTGGCTATTTTGGGTGACAATATCACTACGGATCACCTTTCGCCATCCAACGCCATTTTAGCCTCCAGTGCTGCCGGTGAATACCTCGCAAAAATGGGTTTACCTGAAGAAGACTTCAACTCATACGCCACCCACCGAGGTGACCATTTAACTGCCCAGCGCGCTACCCTCGCCAACCCTAAACTGTTCAACGAGATGGTTGTGGAAAATGGCGAAGTGAAACAAGGCTCACTTGCTCGCGTAGAGCCAGAAGGCAACGTCGTTAGAATGTGGGAAGCCATTGAAACCTACATGAACCGTGCGCAACCACTGATTGTTGTTGCGGGTGCAGACTATGGTCAGGGCTCGTCGCGGGACTGGGCAGCTAAAGGCGTCCGTTTGGCAGGTGTAGAGGTGATTGTTGCTGAGGGCTTTGAGCGAATTCACCGTACCAACTTGATAGGTATGGGCGTTTTACCATTAGAATTTATTAATGGTGTGACTCGTATCACATTAGGTCTAGATGGCACAGAAACTTACGATGTAAAAGGCGAACCATCACCGAGCGCTGAACTGACACTTGTGGTCAATCGCAAAAATGGTACTACAGAAGAAGTGCTCGTTAAGTGTCGACTAGATACCGCAGAAGAAGTGTCTATCTATAGTGCTGGTGGTGTTCTTCAACGTTTTGCTAAAGACTTTTTGGAAGCTAAAGCCTAATGAGTAAACACAAACCTCAACTTCGAATTCCCGCCACCTACATGCGTGGCGGCACGAGCAAAGGTGTTTTTTTTAATCTTGACGATTTGCCAGAGGCTGCCCAGCAACCTGGTGAATACAGAGATGCCCTACTCCTTCGTGTTATTGGGAGCCCAGATCCATACGGTAAACAAACCGATGGCATGGGCGGTGCTACTTCGAGTACCAGCAAAACAGTGATTATTAGTAAAAGTGAACGGGTAGGTTTTGACGTAGATTACCTGTTCGGTCAAGTTGCTATTGATAAGCCTTTTGTGGATTGGAGTGGTAACTGCGGTAATCTCACGGCTGCCGTCGGCGCCTTTGCCATCAATAATGGATTAGTCAACAGTGAAAAGCTTCCCGAAAACGGCATTGCCGAGGTAACTATTTGGCAAGCCAATATCGGTAAGACCATTATTGCTAAAGTGCCAATGACCGATGGTGAAGTACAAGAGACCGGCGACTTTGAGCTCGACGGCGTTACTTTTCCTGCGGCAGAAGTAGAAGTTGCGTTTGTAGACCCTGCTGACGGCGAAGGCGATATTTTCCCTACCGGTAATAAAGTAGATGCAATAGAAGTCCCCGGTGTAGGCACGCTGAATGTGACCATGATAAACGCAGGTATTCCCACCATATTCGTCAACGCTGACGATATAGGTTTTAGTGGAACTGAACTGCAAGACGATATCAATGGTAACCCTGACACCTTGGCTATGTTTGAAACCATCCGTGCCCACGGCGCCGTGGCAATGGGGTTGATAAATCATACAGACGAAGCAGCCAATCGCCAGCACACACCTAAAGTTGCCATGGTAGCTGCACCGCAAAATTACACATCTTCAAGTGGCAAGATAATTAGTACACAAGATACGGACGTGCTGGTTCGCGCTATGTCTATGGGTAAGCTACATCATGCCATGATGGGTACCGCAGCTGTAGCCATTGCAGCGGCATCTGCCATTCCTGGCACATTGGTGAATCTTGCCGCTGGGGGGGAAGAGCGCGATGCTGTGACCTTTGGACACCCTTCAGGCACATTGCGTGTTGGAGCTAAAGCGAATCAAGCTGGCGGCGCGTGGAAAATCGAACAAGCTGTTATGAGCCGAAGTGCTCGCATTTTAATGGAAGGCTGGGTTCGAATTCCAACGCTATGATTTAAGAGGGGTTATTCCCCCTCTTACCTAACTTCAAGCTTATAGCATTCTGATTTTATTGGGAAAGCGCTTCCTTCACGTTTAGACCCTTCAACACCTTAGACATAGGTTTAAATTTGCCTTTTTGCTACAGCATTTTAGGGTATTTTTTTGTATTCTTTAGTGAAATGCAGCAGTTGAAATCTAAAAATGCAAAAAGTCTTGGTCATTGAAGACAGTTCTACTGTCCGCAAAGTACTCACTAAGTTGATCGGGGATAACCCTAAGCTGCACTGTGTTGCTTGTGCGAATTTAGCCGAAGCAAAAGAACAGATCGACAAAGATAAAGACTTTTTAGTAGCCATTGCGGATCTGAATCTACCGGACGCGCCAAACGGCGAGAGCGTAGAGTTAATGTTGAGCCATGACATACCTACCATTGTACTTACGGGTAACTTTGACGAAAACCTTCGTACATCATTACTCAACAAAGGTGTGCTAGATTACATTACCAAAGAATCTCGCTATTCATATACTCAAGTGGTGAAGCTAGCCGATCGACTGCGTAAAAATCTGACCACAAAAGTATTGGTGGTTGAAGATTCAAAAACTACCAGTGCATATATCTGTAATTTGCTTAAAAAGTTTCATTTCCAGGTCATCTCAACCACAGATGGTCTAGAGGCGCTCGACCAGTTAAAGCAGCATCCTGACATCAAACTAGTCATATCCGATTATCTCATGCCTAACATGGATGGCTGTGAGTTAATTAAAGCCATTAGACAAAACCGCAACCTGCAAGACCTCATCTTTATAGGTATATCTGCTGCCGGTGACAGCGTTCTGTCTGCCAAATTTATAAAAAGTGGCGCGAACGATTTTCTTACTAAGCCTTTCTATCACGAGGAGTTTTTCTGCCGAGTACTAAAAAACCTCGAATCTCAAGAAATGATAGAAACCATTAGAGAGTCGGCGTACATCGACTCTCTCACAAACTTACACAACCGGCGCTTTCTTTTTGAGGAAGGCGAGCGTATTCAAAGCATTCAAGAGAGCGACGATAACTTGTTAGTCGCCATGGTCGATGTGGATGACTTTAAGCCCATTAACGATACCTATGGCCACAAAATTGGCGACCACGTTCTGCGAGAAATTGCAGCGCTTATGCAAGGACACTTCACTAATGACATTGTAGCGCGTTACGGCGGTGAGGAGTTCACCATACTGTCTACGCGAGATGAGTCAGCGTTTGTAGACGATCTAACGCTATTTATGGATAAAGTTCGCGCCAATACATTCACTCAAAAGCAACTTAAGCTCACATGCAGTATCGGCGGTTCTGGCAAAGCAGCCGACCAATTAGAGCATATTTTAGATACAGCCGACGCACACCTATATACGGCTAAAAATTCAGGCAAAGATAAAATGGTGTACGACGGTCAAAAGTTAGATTAGTTTAGGCTACATTTACATCCATGAACGGCGTGTAGATTCTACGCTATACGCCGTAGAATTAATTAGCGTCCACACATAGTCTTCGGGCAAAAAGGGGACAGTAATCGCCCCAGAAGCCATGACAAACTTCACGCTTGCCAGTCCTCTTCGTTTCATAAACCAACTTTGTTTAATCACCACTTGTTGCACTTTAAAGCGCTGGAAGCACTTGTAATCTAATCCCACTCTTCCGCTTCGAACATAAATATAATCTTCGTCCTCGGCAATACCCCAGCGCCACCATCGCAATACTATGATACCGGCGATTGCACCAGATATCGCCACGGCACCCACAATCACATCCCAATGTTGTCCAACAATGCCAATAGTCATAGCGATTGCAAACGGAGCGAGTAACCCAACAAGGAAGCAATGCCAAATATACCTTCGGTTAATGCTTTTGTAGTCATCTCTGTAAAGGTTACAGTTTGGCAGTACATCTTGGGCCAATACGGCAGTTTCTTCCACCGTTACCGACGGCACAATGAGCCTATTCGACGACATCAACTCTGGCGCACCATGATCTAAACTCGCATTTTGCTCGAAATACAAATTCACTCGTTTGAGGATTTTATCTAACCAATCTTGTTTAGCTGACACCACTTGTATGCGAGTTGCACGCATACTAACTTCTTGTTTGTTCAACAAGCCACTTCGCCGAATATAGCGGTCGGCAGTTTTCGACAAGGTATAACCGTAAAAAGTAAACAGTGCACCGCCAACACTAAGTAATGCAAGTACTGCCATCAGCATCATCACTATGGCAAACGCGTAAAGACCAAACTGCCACCACGCAATGGTTTGCTCACCAACAAGCTGGTCGAGTTGCAACCCTTTGGAAGTGAGCCAACCTCCAACTTGCTCCACAAGCGTGTCGTAAAAAGGGGCTGCTGCACCAAGTAAAATCCACACGCGGTTATTGGTAAAACCATGTATAACAATATCGCCAATACTTCGGTGATTGATGACGGTTTCGTCCAAGGTATTCACGTGAGTGGTGTCGGTTTTCTCTAGGTCTACTGGTTCACTATTCGCGTTGTGGCTCGTTTCAGATTTTTGATGACTCAATATCTGGCTTTTGAGTGCTTCTGCATACTCGGTGGTAACCGCAACAATATTAGCTTCCTCTTTTGCACTTCCGGCGGTATCAAGCACCACCACTGAGTAGCCAAAAGGTCGATAATAAAAAGGGTGTTCTATCTTAACGTTTTGAATGCGCCAAAAAGGCAGGTTGATATGTGCACGCTGAAAAACACCACTTCGCACTTCTACATGTTCGTTGTGTATGCGAAAGCGATACATCAAAAAACTCGCCAAACCACTCACACTCAGAAAAGTAATAGCGCCAAAGAACACTAAATAAGCTAATGGAGACTCGAGCATGTCGGTCACATTAGCGGTAATGGCTAACGCAGGTACGGCATAGATTAATGTTTGCGCTGTTTTAAAAATATTCTTAATGGAAAAGTAAACGATAGCGATGTAAGACAGCATCCGCCATTCACTGCCCGTTTCAACCGCTACAGTTTGCTCTTGCGCAGACTTAGGCTCAGAGCATTGAGAAGACATTAGAACTGCCCTTCGCTGAGTGCTTTGTGGTCAAGAATAAACTGACGCAACTGCTGCGCAGTATCATCTTCAAGCCCTGGAATTTGAAAGGTGTGTAATGCGCCACCGGCGGAAAAAACATGCAGAGCGCTCAACCCTGCTAGACGCATCAACGGGCCTCGCTTAACCTCAACATGCTGAATGCGCAGAATTGGCTGACAAGAAAGGCTTCTGAATATAAGCCCTTTTTGTAAGCTGATGTCTTGTTCTCGTAAACAGTAGCCAATCAGTGGATCGGCAAAGAAATGATAAACAAAAGACCATAGCCCCAATGCGAATACAATAGAAACGCTAAATGGATAGGCGATTTTTAGGCCATGATTAAGTTCAATGAATGGTTGAAAGCGAACTGCACTCAATACCCCAACAACTAACACTACCGCGACAACAGTTACCAAAAGATTCAATCGTCGATATTTGGGAGATATATCCACCAAAGGCTGGGATTCTAACTTGGGTAAATCAGCAATACTCTCATTGCTAAAATTGTCATTCAATTCCACAAATAAACTCCTTTTTGAAATTGTTGTTCCCAGCCTTTAACAGGCTATAGCCTATTTTAGTCGTCAACCCGTTGCTGATTGAGCCATTGATGAAGAGACTTCATGTCCGTCTCTACCGCCATTTGTAATTCTTCAACCCAATCGTGAACATTTTGCCACCACGCAGGATGATCGCCTTGTTGAATCTGATTAGCAATGCGTTGCACCCTAGCCAAACCAACAGAACTTGCTGCACCTTTAATTTTATGTGCTTGTGAGCAAACTTCTGATTTTTCATCAGCACTCAAGCTCAGTTGAAGAATTTCCATATACTCAGGCATTTTTTCTTGGAACACCTTCACGCTGGCGCGCACCATTTCATCCCCTATGGTATCTATCAACATCTGCAACAAGTCCATATCTAAAATGTTACTTAATGTTTTACTAGGCTCTGAACGTTGCACTTCACCGTCTATTTCAAGCGGTGCAGGAGGCGCGTGGAAGAGCTCATTGAACACTTCAATAACACGTGACTTCTTCACTGGCTTGGCAATAACGTCATCCATACCATTTTCTAAATATTCTTCCCGCTTCTTAATAACATTCGCTGTAAGTGCCACGATAGGCGTTTGCATGACAAGGTCTTCTTCATGTAGCGTACTCGCGACGTCAAAGCCGGTCATATCAGGTAGTTGAATATCCAGTAATATCAGGTCGTATTGTGTCTCTCTTGCTTTGTCTATGGCTTCTTGACCTGTCATGGCAACATCGACTTTTTGACCGAGTTTTTCCAATAAGGCTTTTGCCACCATGACGTTGAGTTCAATGTCTTCAACAAGCAAGATGTTCAGCCCAGTGACTTGGAGCTGGGCTACTTGCATAGGTTGCTTTGAAATTTGCAACGGCAGATCGATTTCAAATCGGGTTCCCTTGCCTACCTGACTTGCCACTTTAATTTCACCATCCATGAGATCCACCATCTGCTTACAGATAGCAAGTCCGATACCGGTTCCGGTTGCCGACTGATGATCAGGGTGGTCAACTTGGTAATACATGGCAAAGATTTTGTCGATATCATCTTGTGGGATCCCCACTCCTGTATCTTCAATCACGAAACGCACCATACATAAGTCGTTGTCAGTTTGTTTTGAAGACACAGTTAAGCGCACGTACCCTTTTTGCGTAAACTTCACCGCATTAAACAAGATATTCCAAAGAATTTGTCGTAAACGTGTTCCATCTACTTCCACCAAACGAGGTAAAGGTTCTTCAATGGTTGTTTTCAATTCTAGTTGTTTATCTACCGCCAATAACCTTATGATGCTACTGAGCTCTTCTGTGAAGTCTTTCAGCGATACCGTCTTCAAGCTGAGTTCGAGTTTATCGCGGTCCAGCTTATCAAGATCGATGATATCGTTAAAAATGTTACCTAACGTAATCGCGCTGGCGTAAATAGTGCTCACCCAATTGAACTGCTCTTCACTCAACTCAGTATCTCGAAGCATACGGCTCAAGCCCACAATACCGTTAAGTGGTGTGCGCAATTCATGGCTTATTGTGGCGATAAAACGGGTTTTATCTGTGCTCGCTTTTGCCGCAGCATTCTCCGCTTGTTTGCGTTCAGTCATATCACGGCCGAAAGATAACAAACCCAAGCGGTTTCCATCTCTGTCGAAGAACGGCACCCGTTTCATTTCAAAGTAACGTCTACGACCGTCGGCAAAGCGCAGCCACATTTCTTCAGTAATGCTGGCGTTGGTTTCTAATACTTCGTGATCACTGGCTACAATTTGACGTGCGATGTCTTCTTCATAAACATCTTGCGGGGTTAGCCCTAGTAATTCTTGTTCAGATTTACCTGTCATCAACTCAGCAATACGGTTGCAACCGGCAAAGCGACCTTCTTCGTTTCTGTAATAAATAAGGTCTGGCGACGCATCAATAATTGAACGAAGCAAGGTAGATAGACGTCTCGCTTGAGATTCTTTTTCAGACTTATCTTGAATCTCTTTCTCTAAGTCTTTAAACAGTGCTTCCCGCTCTTCTTGCGCTAGCTTTCGCTGCTCAATTTCGTGATTAAGTTGGCGTATGTTGGTTTGTAGTTCTCTGTTTAAGAACACATCTTCTTCCCGCAAGCGTTCTAGCTGATTCACAACCTCTTTTAAGTTAGTGCGTGAATTCTCTAGCTGTTTAATCAGCTCGCTAAAGAAGTACAACACCCAAGGTGCTGACAACATAGTAAGCACAACGGCGCTGATAAAATCATCTGGCTGTACCTGACTACCCATACTAACACGGATGACATAAGAGCCACCCAAGGTAAACACGAGTGAAAGTACAACAAAAAGAATACTGAGTTTTAAGGTACCAAAGCGCTGCACAAATTGTGCAAAGCGTATAGCCCAAGAATCATTTGGAGAGTCTGAATGCATTAACGTGGACGTATCTTGTTATTTTAACAGTATCCTAACAGGCTTTACCTTGATAGCAAAAGCCCAATGTGCTGCGAACGCTTTATCATATTAATGAATAAATTTTGGGATTTTATTCTCAATAAAACTTAGACTACATGGTCAACTTTAGTCAAGATCTTGCAAGACCTCAAAATCGAACCCCTTACAAATACTAAGGGAATTGTACATTCATAGGGGTCAACATTAAAAACTTTACTAACTCAGAACGGCTTCAAGTGACTCTTCCCAAAAATAAAATATGAATTCTATTTCATTTTTTACGCATCATTATTCACAAAGGAATAAATACTTTATACTAAAGAGGGATTTACCCGTGTAGTTTATTGCAAAAGCACTTTCACTTTTGAAAAAATAACATTTTTATTACAACTTAACCCAAAATAACTCAAACTATTGATATAAAAGAATTATTAATAATATTAGAGAATATTAAAATAACAAACAGTGATTACTATTTGATTTTATAAAGCAATGTGGGTATTTTGTACGGCCCGCAAGTTATCAATGCATAAAAATGCGGTAATCGACTGGAATCCTCTAATAATAAAATAACGACAAGAAAAGACGCATGGAGTAAGGTAATTCTGCCTACTCATAACAAGACGTCTACTAATGTTGTGATACGCATATCCTAAGCGCATCTACACACACAACAGGTACTACCTTGCCCCAGTCAAAGGTTGAAGGAGTTAAGAGATGAGTTTATATAATCCCAATGATTCTCGGGACAACTGTGGGTTTGGCCTTATTGCGCACACCCATGGTGAAGCGAGTCACGAATTAGTGACTACTGCCATTCATGGCTTAGACCGTATGCAACACCGCGGTGGTATTGCTGCCGACGGCAAAACGGGTGATGGTTGCGGTTTATTGCTGCAAAAACCAGATGCGTTTTTCCAAGCAATCGCTGACGAAAATGGCTGGAAGCTAGCCAAAAAGTACGGCGTTGGCATGGTGTTTCTTAATCAGGACAAAGATTTAGCACAAGCTGCAAGAGAAATCGTTAACGAAGAGCTAGAACGAGAAACACTAACAGTTGTTGGTTGGCGTGAAGTGCCTGTAGATAACAGTGTTCTTGGCGAATTGGCGCTAACAGGTGTACCACAGATCGAGCAAGTGTTTGTTAATGCTCCCGCTGGTTGGCGTAAGCGTGATTTAGAGCGCCGCCTTTATATGGTTCGTCGTCGCGTAGAAAAGCGCCTAGAAAGTGACCCAGACTTCTACATTGCCTGTTTGTCTAACTTGGTTACTATCTACAAAGGCTTGGTCATGCCTAAAGACCTGCCTGCGTTTTACCTAGATCTTGCGGACGAACGTCTTAAAAGCTCTATTTGTGTATTCCACCAACGTTTTTCTACCAACACTTTGCCTCGTTGGCCGTTGGCTCAACCGTTCCGCTTCCTAGCGCACAACGGTGAAATTAACACAATCAAGGGTAACCGAGACTGGGCGATGGCTCGCGCTGCAAAATTTGCTACTCCGCTCATCCCAGATTTAAAAGATGCAGCCCCTTTCGTAAATACCGAAGGTTCTGACTCATCATCATTAGACAATATGCTGGAGCTATTCCTCGCGGGCGGCATGGATTTATTCCGCGCTATGCGTTTATTAGTGCCACCAGCCTATCAAAACAATGAAACCATGGATGAAGAACTTCGTTCATTCTATGAGTTTAACTCCATGCACATGGAGCCGTGGGATGGCCCTGCGGGTATCGTGTTAACTAACGGCCGTCACGTTGCGTGTAACCTTGACCGAAATGGTTTACGTCCGGCTCGTTACGTAATCACCAAAAACGGTTTCATCACCCTAGCCTCAGAAGTAGGTATTTGGGATTACGAGCAAGAAGACGTTATCGAAAAAGGACGTGTAGGTCCGGGTGAAATGCTAGCGGTTGATACTTACACCGGTAAAATATGGCGCTCTAATGAAATCGATGAAGATTTAAAAGCCCGTCACCCCTACAAAGAATGGCTAGAAAAGCACATTCGTCGCTTAACGCCGATTGAGAAGCTAGATGCCTCCTTAATTGGTCAGCGTGTATTCGACGACGACATGATGGCGGTTTACCACAAGCTATTTAACTACAGCTACGAAGAAATTCAGCAAGTAGTCAAGGTATTAGCGAAAGACGGACAAGAAGCCGTAGGCTCAATGGGTGATGATACGCCAATGGCGGTAATGTCATCTAAACAACGTACGGTTTACGACTATTTCCGTCAACAGTTTGCTCAGGTTACTAACCCGCCAATCGACCCTTTGCGTGAAAACCACGTTATGTCGCTAGCGACTTGTATTGGCCGCGAACAAAACGTATTTAGCGAAACTTCTGGTTACGCCGACCGCGTACTGTTTGACTCGCCAATACTCATGTACACGGATCTGAAACAGCTTCGCGAATTTAACCCTGAGAGTTATTACTCGGAAGTGGTTGAATTGCAATACAAGCCAGAAGAAGGTTTGAAGTCTGCGATTGAACGAGTTTGTAACGAAGTCGAAGACTTAGTTAAGCATAAAAATGCCGCTTTCGTGATTCTGTCTGATCGCAAGATCAATAGCGACAGCCTACCTATTCCTGCTGCTATGGCGGTTGGTGCGGTTCAACGCCGTCTTATTGACAAAGCATTGCGTTGTGACGCCAACATTGTGGTGGAAACCGCTTCTGCTCGTGACCCGCATCACTTTGCAGTGTTGATTGGTCTGGGTGCTACAGCGATTTATCCTTTCTTGGCATACGAAACCATCGAACAACTTGCATCAAACAACGAGTTAGACATTACTCCTATGCAAGCCATGTTGAATTACCGTAAAGGTATCAACAAGGGTCTATTTAAGATCATGTCAAAGATGGGTATCAGCACAATTGCCAGTTACCGTAGTTCGAAGCTATTTGAAGCCGTGGGTGTTAACAACGAAGTCATGGAACTTTGCTTTAAAGGCGTTACCTCGCGAATTCAAGGCGCGGGTTTTGAAGACTTCGAGCAAGATATTGTTAACTCAAGCCGCGTAGCTTGGCTAAAACGCAAGCCAGTACAACACGGTGGTTTACTTAAATACGTTCATGGTGGTGAATACCACGCCTACAACCCAGATGTAGTTAAAACACTACAAACTGCGGTAGTCACCGGCGAATACAGCGACTATCAAGAATACGCTAAATTGGTGAATGAACGAGCGCCGTCACACATCAGAGACTTACTTGCACTTAACCCGGCTTGTGAACCAGTAGATATTAGTGAAGTTGAAAGCGCGGACAAATTGTTCCCTCGCTTTGATACAGCGGCAATGTCTATCGGTGCATTGAGTCCAGAAGCTCACGAAGCACTGGCCATTGCGATGAACCGCTTGGGTGGTCAATCTAACTCTGGTGAAGGTGGCGAGCACCCTTCTCGTTTTGGTACAGAGAAGAATTCAAAAATTAAGCAAGTAGCCTCAGGCCGTTTTGGTGTTACCCCTCACTACCTTGTGAATGCAAGCGTCATTCAAATCAAAGTCGCTCAAGGTGCTAAGCCTGGTGAAGGTGGTCAGTTGCCTGGTGATAAAGTTAACAAGTACATTGCTCAGCTTCGCTTCTCGGTACCTGGTGTAACGCTAATTTCACCACCACCGCATCACGATATCTATTCGATCGAAGATTTAGCGCAGCTGATTTTCGACTTGAAGCAAGTGAATCCAACTGCCTTGATCTCGGTTAAACTTGTATCTGAGCCTGGCGTTGGCACCATTGCAACCGGTGTTGCGAAAGCCTATGCTGACTTGATTACCGTATCGGGATATGACGGTGGTACAGGTGCTAGCCCACTGACTTCTGTTAAATACGCGGGTAGCCCATTCGAGCTTGGTTTGTCGGAAACTCAGCAAGCACTTATTGAGAATGGCCTGCGTCATAAAGTTCGCGTTCAAACCGACGGTGGTTTGAAAACCGGCCTAGACGTTATCAAAGCCGCCCTACTAGGTGCTGAAAGCTTTGGTTTTGGTACGGGTCCAATGGTTGCACTAGGTTGTAAATACCTGCGAATTTGTCACTTGAACAACTGTGCAACAGGTGTTGCAACACAAGATCAAAAGCTACGTGACGACCACTTCATCGGGCTACCAGAAATGGTAATGAACTACTTTAAGTTTATTGCGCAAGAAGTACGTGAACTTATGGCTGCACTTGGTGTAACTAAGTTTGATGACTTGGTGGGTCGTACCGACCTACTTAAAGTTGTTGAAGGTATTACCGCCAAGCAAAACCGCTTAGACTTATCGCCGCTATTGGTGCGTCCAGAAGCGGGTGATCACACTAAGTTATTCTGTTCGCAAACCACCAATGAGCCAGTCGATAAAGGTGAGTTGAACGCCCAAATTCTTGCAGACGCTAAGTCGTTTGTTGCGAGCAGCAAGTCAACTACACTACGCTACCCAGTGCGTAACACCGACCGTTCTGTGGGTGCGTTGCTGTCTGGTGAAATTGCAAAACACCACGGCAACCACGATTTTGAAGACACGCCAATTAAACTAGAGCTTACTGGTACCGCCGGACAAAGCTTTGGTGTTTGGAATGCGGGTGGCCTTCACATGCACTTGATTGGTGATGCCAACGATTACGTGGGTAAAGGTATGACGGGTGGAAAGCTAGTTATCAACCCACCTAAAAACATCACTTTCAACGCCCACGACAGCGCTATTATGGGTAACACCTGTTTGTACGGTGCCACAGGCGGTAAATTGTTTGCCGCAGGTCGTGCAGGTGAGCGCTTTGGTGTTCGTAACTCTGGTGCAATTGCAGTAGTTGAGGGTATTGGTGACAATGGTTGTGAATACATGACTGGCGGTATTGTTGCAGTACTTGGCCCTGTAGGTGTTAACTTTGGTGCCGGTATGACCGGTGGTTTTGCCTACCTAATGGACGACAATGACGACTTAGACCAACGTGTGAACGCCGAGCTTGTTGAAGTAATGTCTATTGAAGACAAAGTGATTCTAGCCGAGCACCTCCGCGGTTTGATTAACCAGCACTATGAAGAAACGGGTAGTGAACACTCACTATCACTTCTTACTAACTTCACGGAAACGTTGAAGCGCGTTAAGTTAATAAAACCAAAAACCAGTGATGTGAAGAACCTTCTAGGCCACATCAGCCGCTCTAGCGCTGAATTGCGCGTTCAAGCGCAATAATAGGAGGACGTAGTAAATGGCAAAGAATGTATACCAATTTGTTGATGTAGAACGTATCGATCCGCCTAAAAAGCCGATTTTAGTACGTAAGCAAGAATTTGCTGAAATCTATCAACCCCTTTCACAGTCGCAAACCGAAGGTCAAGCAGACCGCTGTCTAGACTGTGGTAACCCTTACTGCGAATGGAAGTGCCCTGTGCACAATTACATTCCTCAGTGGTTAAGTCTTGCCAATGAAGGGCGTATTTTAGAGGCAGCTGAGCTGTCTCATAAAACTAACAGCCTTCCGGAAGTGTGTGGCCGCGTTTGCCCGCAAGACCGTTTGTGCGAAGGTGCGTGTACACTGAACGACGACTTTGGCGCAGTAACCATTGGTAGTATCGAAAAGTACATCACAGATACTGCTTTCAAAATGGGTTGGCGCCCGGATATGTCTGACGTTGTGTGGACAGACAAAAAAGTCGCTATTGTTGGCGCTGGACCTGCTGGCTTGGCTTGTGCTGATATTTTAGTACGTAACGGTGTTAAGCCCGTGGTTTTCGACAAGTACGAAGAAATTGGCGGTCTACTGACGTTCGGTATCCCGTCGTTCAAACTTGAGAAAGACGTCATAAAGTTACGCCGTGAAATATTCACCGAGATGGGCGTTGAGTTTGTGCTTAACACCGAAATCGGTAAAGACATTGCATTCCAAACCTTAATCGATGAGTACGATGCTGTCTTCCTAGGCATGGGTACATATAAATCAATACAAGGTGGGTTTGAAAACGAAAACGTTCACGGTGTTCACGAAGCACTACCTTTCCTTGTAGCAAACACAAACCGCGTAATGGGTCTTGAGAAAGATCCAGCAGACTTCATTGATATGAAGGGCAAGCGAGTAGTCGTGCTTGGTGGTGGTGATACCACCATGGACTGTGTTCGTACTTCTATTCGTCAAGGTGCAGATCGCGTAATTTGTGCGTACCGTCGTGACGAAGAAAGCATGCCGGGTTCACGCCGTGAAGTAGTTAATGCCAAAGAGGAAGGGGTAGAATTTATGTTCAACCTACAACCTTTAGACATTGCTGTTGATGAAAACGGTAAAGCCTGTGGTGTTAAACTTGTGAAAACAGAAATGGGGCCACCAGACGCACAAGGTCGTCGTCGTCCTGTTGAAGTTGAAGGCTCTGAGCATGTGTTAGAAGCAGATGCGGTGATTATCGCGTTCGGTTTTTCACCTAGCCCTGCACCATGGTTTGGCGAGTTTGGTATTATGCTAGACGAAAAGGGGCGTGTTCGCGCACCGGCTAACGGAAAGTTCGCTTATCAAACCTCTAACCCTAAGATTTTTGCTGGCGGCGACATGGTTCGCGGCAGTGACTTAGTGGTTACCGCTATCGACGAAGGCCGTAAGGCTGCCGATGGCATTATGGATTATATTGGCGTGTAAATTTATGCGCCCAATGTTTTATTGATATTAGCCCGCTTGTTTAGCGGGCTTTTTGTTTCCACTAAGTCCATACCTTCCGTTGATAGAACATACGCAAGTACAGGCTCAGTACGTTGAGCTTACTACGCGCAAGGACTACACTAGAATCACCTAATAACAGCTATTGGAATGATTATTGTGCAGCGTAATATTTTCACTGGGTCGGTAAAACACTATCTTACTTTATTGTTAGCCTTAACCTGTTTTAACGCTTTCGCAGACACAATATCCCTAGTTGCTGACATAGCATCATCCGAATTTTCTAGTTGTGAAGCAGAATTTCACGGTGTACCTATCTCTCCAGATGCAAAATATTGCCAGTCTTTCGACGGCAAACAACCGGTAAGTTTTGTCTACTTTTCCCCAAAACCAGTGACTGATATGGTCGATTTTTATTTAAGTACCAATCACAATTACCATCAAACCACGACGGTACAATCCCGGGTTATTCTTTCTGCATCCGAGGAAAATCACCGTCTCATAGTGTCTCAAGACAATAAAGGCAGTCAGATCGACATTCTTGTTTTCACTAAAGAATAATCACTCTTAAACTGTTGGCATTTCCTTTGCAAAATCATTAGTACTTTTATAGTAACGTCAAAATTTCGTCGATTTTGACGTCACGGCTTTTGACTTGATTTTGCGAGGGAACCCATGGAATTTGCCATCGTACTGATGATGTTACTCATTGTTGTAGCATTAGGCGCCATAAAATTGTCAGATAGTGGTGTTGCTTTTCCGTTTCGTAGAAAACCACAATTGTTCACACCCGTAGAGCACACGTTCTTAAATTTAATTGAACAAGCCATGGGGCATGAATTTCGAATTGTGAGTCGTGTTCGACTAAACGATATTGTTTCTGTTCGTCAGTCTGCGAACAAGAAAACGGCCAGCCAGGCCCTATCTCGTGCATCATCACGCCAGCTAGATTTCGTTTTGGTAGATAAACGAGACATGACCCCTGTGCTTGCTATCGATCTTGTACATAGCAAGGGGCAAGATGGGTATAAAACGCAAAAAGACTGGTTTGTCACCGGTGCATTAGACGCAGCAGGAGTGCCCCATGCACGTATCAAGGTAAAATCAGGCTACAGTGTTGACGACATCAGAGAGTGCTTAGAGAACAAACTGATCCCCTTACGCCGATTACAACAACGCAAAGCCGCTATGCCTACGTTGAACCCTGAGCCACCTAAGCGCCCGACTCGACCTGTTCGCTCTAGTCGACCAGCTGCCGCATAAGGCAAAACACTTCCCCCGCCTTTGCTGCTATCCAACCCGGTGGCGAAGGCTTTTTCCTATCAGTTTTACTTGTTTATCGCTACAATCTAGCCATCGCTAAACTGTGCAATACACGCCATAAACAATGTTGGTGGCAACTATCGCTGGAAACACTCTCATTATGAAAAAACTCGGAATACTAGGTGCAATGGATGAAGAAGTTGCCCTATTAAAAGATTCACTAACTTCTCTAAAGGAAACTCAATACAAACACCTGACCTTTTACGAAGGCTCTCTTCACGGTATCGACATTGTCTTAGCGAAGTGTGGTATTGGTAAAGTGGCGGCGGCATTGGCCACTACAGTGTTAATCGAAAAATTTTCACCCGACGCTGTGGTCAATACGGGTTCGGCAGGTGGATTTGATAAGCAGCTAACTATAGGTGACTTGGTTATTGGCTATCGCCTTATTCATCACGACGCAGATTTAACCCACTTTGGTTATGCGTTAGGACAGTGTGCAGGTATGCCAGAGCACTACGCTAGTGACAACACTCTGATTGAAGCAGCAAGTGCCGCAGCGCGCACTATGCCTCAACTACAGTCAACCACTGGATTAATTTGTACCGGTGATGCATTTATTGGGTCGGACGAAGCGGTAGCAGAACTGCGCGAAAAATTCCCAGATATGAAAGCGGTTGAAATGGAAGGTGCTGCGATTGGTCAAACCTGCTTCATGTTAGGCGTACCATTCTTGGTTATTCGCTCGTTATCAGACATTGCGGGAAAAACTTCTACCGTGTCTTTTACCGAGTACCTAGAAACAGCGGCAAAACACTCCGCTCAGCTCGTTATGGCAATGGCCAAGCATTTAGCTAACTAATCAAGGTGGACTTTCTTTTATCTCAACCAGAGTTTGGTGCGCTACTAGTACTGTGGCTTGCTGTGCTCATTGATGTAAGTTGGCAGTGGCCTCTTCGGAGCCACCCATTAACATTAATGCGTTATCTGGTTAAGCAAATGGGAAAGAAAGTTCTACCTTCGGCAGATTATGGTCCATCACAACATTATATTTCTGGCGCGTTAGCGGGCTTAGTGTTGTTATCGCCACTGGTAGTTTGCTTAGGTATTTTGATATATATGGCGGAATACCCTGTCTTTTTCGAGGGTATTTTGCTTGTTGCTTTATTGGATTTTGGTTACCAGCGAAGGCAATACAAAAAAGTATTGAGTACCGTTGGAAAAAATAAAAAAGTACTTACCCGGGAATGGGTTGCCAAACTCGTCGCCAGGGATTGCAGTACACTCACAGATGTTGGGGTAGCAAAAGCCGCGATAGAGTCATTATGGTTAAAGTTCATATACATATTTTGCGGTGTGTTACTGTATTTTGCTTTGTTCGGTCCAATAGCAGCACTCATCTATAGGCTGGTATTACTTACCTCGTGGGAGTGGCACTATCGCAACCCACGCATGCGGTATTTTTCTCGTCCTGCAAGGGGGCTCGCCTCGTTATTCGTTTGGTTACCTTCGCTTTTTGCTAGCCTAGTATTAATACTGGTATCGAATCCGTTGAAGGTATTTCAGTTTGCAATCAAAAGCCCAGCGAAAGACAGAACTTCACAATTACTTGCCATGTTTGGCGGTGCGTTAAACATTCAGCTAGGTGGGCCGGCTATTTACCACTCAGTAAAATACCGATATCCCAGAGTGGGTGGTAGTAGAGAAGTCAAATATTCAGACATGGTGTACAGCTACCAACGTATTTCTAGTGCTATGGCAGTGGCAGTTGCTCTTCTATCAATTGTGCTCATAGCGGTATCTCAACTCAGTTAAAATTTGCCCCCCAAAACCGTTTCGGTCTGATAGACTCTGTTTTTTCTGTTGTTCAAGAACGCCAATGATTATAGATATCGCCACACCTGCAATGCTGTTCCCTGCAATTTCATTGTTGCTATTGGCTTATACCAACCGATTTTTAACACTGGCCACTGTTATTCGAAACTTCTCAAAAGAAGAAAAGGACGAGAACACGCAAGCACAAATAAAAAACCTCAGGCAGCGCATTCAGCTCATCAAACGGATGCAAATTGCAGGTGTGGGTAGTTTCTTCCTATGTGTAGTTTCTATGCTGGCAATTTACCTAACCTATCAACATGTGGGTAATTGGATTTTTGCTGCTAGCTTGGTCTCTTTGCTGTATTCACTGTGGATGTCTGTTAGAGAGATCCTAATTTCAGTGGAAGCGTTAGACGTACACCTAGACGGAATGAAAGAAGGCGATGACAATGATTAAGCCTAGCGATATTGTATACACCGAGTTTAAGCCTCAACACTTTCATCAGGTTATACATTTGGGGAACCAAGTTCATGGTGACAACTACCTTTCCCCGACTACACTACAAAGCATATACAACAAAGGATGGAAAGACGGTATCAATTGTAGTTTCGTCGCTCTACTGAACGACAAGGTGGTTGGGTTTCGATTAACCTATGCGCCAGACCAATGGCACAGTGATAAATGGGTAACACCGCACCTATGGCCAGTGAGCAAATCTCAAATGGCCTATTTTAAATGCAATACCGTAGCACCAGAAATGCAAGGCTTAGGCATTGGTAGTCAGTTGCTCAAACACTCAGTGGAACAATGCAAAAAACAAGGAGCTAAAGCAGGATTGGCCCATATATGGTTAGCCAGCCCAGGGAATAGTGCGTACAAATACTTCACTAAAAACGGTGGTAGACTATTGAAGATACACCCTAACAAATGGCGAGGGCTTGCGCTCTACGATGGCTATGTATGCCCAGTTTGCCCGGGGACTTGCGAATGTGCCGCCGGCGAAATGATACTAACCATAGACTAAGTGCTTTCACATAATGAGCGAGCACAATTACGATCCTCTCGTACAAACAGGGGTTACTCCGTCCCTAGATACGCCTCAAACCTATTGGCATTCGACCCATCAATGTGCACAGCAACCTTCTCTTTCTGAACAACACACTTGTGACTACCTTGTCATTGGTGGTGGCTACACCGGACTATCTGCGGCTATGGCACTTGCCGAGTATGGTAAAGACGTTACAGTAATTGATAGTCAACAACCAGGTTTTGGATGTGCGGGGCGAAATGCGGGCTTTGTACTGTCTGGCAGTGGACGACTTTCACTTTCTGCGATTGAAGATAAATGGGATAAAACTGTAGCTCAAGGCATGAGAAACGAATTCGATGCCGCCGTATCGCTGTTGAAAGACAGAATAGATAGGTACGATATGCAAGTTGATTATGTCACTGGGCCATACGTCAAACTGGCCCATTCAGCTAAGCACGCTCGCCTACTACTAAAAAGCGCAACGACTGCACAGGACAGTTATGGTGTGCCGTTCATTCCGCTAAGTCATGGCACAGTAGCGTCGCGCTTCGGCGTACAGGGCATGTTTGGCGGCATACAAGTTGAAGGCGCATGTATTCACCCCCTAAAACTCGTAGACGAATACACTAAAGTAGCTACCTCAACCGGCGCAAACTTGTTTTACAACACACCGGCACTTTCGATAACTGAGCCTAAGCAAAATAGAGACAGCTTTAAAGTTGCCACACCAAAGGGCGATATTTATGCCCAACACATCTTGATTGCCTCTAACGCCTATACTCCAATAGGTTTTCACAACTCAGTGAATGAGCGTCAATTCCCCGTACAATCAAGTATTTTTGTTACCGCTCCATTAACTGAGGAACAGATTGCACGTACAAAGCTAAGCTCCCCTGTAAGCTTTATGGACACGCGAATGATGAAATACTATTACCGCGTGTTACCTGATGGCAGGCTTTTATTTGGCGGAAGAGGTGCAGTGGCAGGAAAGAACGCCAACAGTAATAGTGAAAAACAACGACTGTACAAGGCTATGCTTAAAAGCTTTCCAGCGCTTGAAAATATCGACGTTGAGTACTTTTGGAGTGGCTGGGTTAGTGTGTCTCTAGATTCGTTACCACGTATCTTCACGCAAAACGACAATCGAATAGGTTATGCCATGGGCTACTGTGGTTCAGGGGTAAGTTTTGCAGCTTATGCTGGCAATCAACTCGCAAAGCGAATGCTCGACCAACCCGTTAACGACCAACTCCCAATCTATAAAACGCCATTACCAAAATACCCATTCCCACAGTTAAGAAGAACCGCATTGCGCGCACTGTATCAATGGGCAAGAGTATTTGAATAACCAACAAATAACCAACAAAAGCGCCCCAGTAGCCAAAGAATGCAAATCAGTTAAAAAGTTTGGGTTGCAAGAAGGAAAGCAATGCACTTTTTAAGGCCGTCTGAGGCATGGATGCCGAAGCCGATCCCCCATGGATGGGCTTGCGGCGTGCCGTAAAAGTGTATTGCTTTCCCTCAGCGCTATCGAAACAAACCTTTTAGTTCACTCAGCATTCTTTGGCTACTGGGGCGCTTTAAACAATGTTGATGCTAGTGTACTTTTAGCTTAGCGTAATGCGCGCAAACTTACGTTTACCTACTTGATATACGTTGGTGCCAGCTTCAGTAAGCGTAAGACGAGTATCTTCGACTTTTTCGCCGTTAATTTTTACTGCGCCTTGCTTAATCATACGCATAGCATCAGAGGTAGAGCCTACTAACTTAGCTTCTTTGAGTAAGTTACCAATCGCAATACCTTCATCACCTAATGCCACATCAAGTTCTGGCATGTCATCAGGAATAGCGTTCTTTTGGAAACGCTGAATAAAGTCTTGATGCGCGGCTTCTGCGGCTGCGTCGTCATGGAAACGTGCAATGATTTCTTTCGCCAATAAGATCTTAATGTCACGAGGGTTTTCACCTGCTTCCATGCGCGCTTTCAAAGACGCGATTTCTTCAAGAGGACGGAAGCTTACTAGGTCATAGTAGCGCCACATAAGGTCATCAGAGATTGACATAACCTTACCGAACATTTCGGTAGGCGAGTCAGTAATACCTATGTAGTTATTAAGCGACTTAGACATTTTTTGCACGCCGTCCAAGCCTTCAAGTAAAGGCACCATCACGATAGATTGCTGCTTTTGACCTTGGTCTTTTTGTAACTCGCGGCCCATTAACAAATTAAAGCGTTGGTCAGTTCCGCCAAGTTCTACATCAGATTCCAAGGCTACAGAGTCCCAACCTTGTACCAATGGGTACAAAAACTCGTGAATAGCGATTGGTTGTCCATTTGAATAGCGCTTTTTAAAGTCATCACGTTCAAGCATACGAGCAACGGTTTGGCTGGCGGCTAATTTGATCATGCCCGCAGCGCCCAGTTGCTCCATCCATTCTGAATTGAAGCGGATCTGAGTTTTTTCTGGATCAAGAATTTTGAATACCTGCTCTTGATAGGTTTTCGCATTCTCTAATACCTGCTCTTTGCTGAGCGGCTTACGAGTAACATTTTTACCGGTTGGATCACCAATAAGGCCTGTAAAATCGCCGATAAGAAAGACCACATTGTGACCAAGCTGTTGGAAGGTACGAAGCTTATTGATAAGCACTGTGTGACCTAAATGAAGATCTGGCGCAGTTGGGTCAAACCCCGCTTTTACGGTTAAAGGTTTACCCGACTTTAGCTTTTCAATTAAATCGTCCTCGGGAAGAATCTCATCTGTACCCCGTTTAATTTCAGCTAGCGCTGTTTGCCAATCTTTCATTAGTTCGTTAACACTCTCAATTTTATGACCAATTTATGGGTCAGCATTCTATAACAATCCGGATGGATAAGTAATCACTTATCATGGACCTAGCCATTTTTATGGCTTTCAGTTGAACCAAACTCTCAATCAAGGGTCGAAACTCGCGCTACAATAGGTTATGTTTACTCCAATGTTGTAGATAAATTTCGCACCAAGACGAAAATTTACCCGGGCAATGCCCAACTGATGTAATCAATGCGCTAAAACACCTGAGTTACATTGGCATTCAACCAGAGCGTAAGATTCTGGCTGGATAGCTTTGTGCTTGGGTTAGGTAGTCTTATGAATATTAGAAACAAAGCTATAGAAACCATTAATTTATTCAAGCAATTACCGAAGCATCATCAAACTGGTCTTGCGGTGGCTAGTGCATTTATTTGCGGCCTTCTCCTGTTTCCATCTGAGCCCGTAGAGGCTAGTCGCCACAGTGACGTCTCTATGTTAACGCCCGGTGTTCGTTACGCGCTTGATATAAAAATTCCGCCCTCAGACGAAATTTTTAATTTTGAAGATACCTCTCAATGGAAAACCTTTACCGTGCGCAGTGGCGATACACTGGCCAAAGTTTTCAGTAGAGCAGGCTTGTCGGCTAGAGATGTATACAACGTAACGCAATTAGGAGAGATTGCTAAACCTCTTATTGCGCTGCGCCCCGGTGACGAAATCGCCTTCTTAACCGGCGAAGACAATGCCTTTGACGAACTGCGATACAAACTTTCTTCCACCGATACCCTGATTGTGCGTGCATCAGAGGCTAACGGCGGTTTGGAAGCGGCCGTAGATACTAGGGACATCGATATACGTCATAATTTCGCTCAAGGTGAAATTGACTCTAGTTTCTGGAATGCAGCCACAAAAGCTGGCTTAACCGACAACCAAATCATGAATTTAGCCGGTATTTTTGGCTGGGATATCGACTTTGCCATGGAAATACGCGAAGGCGATACCTTTAACGTGGTATTTGAAGAACAGTATATCGAAGGCGAATTTGTTGGCTATGGTGATATTGTTGCCGCAGAGTTCGTTAACCAAAACGAGACCTTTCAAGCTGTGCTTCATGAAGATGGCAACTACTACACGCCTGAAGGTCGTAGTATGCGTAAAAGCTTTTTACGTGCGCCGATTAATTTTAAATACGTGAGTTCCAACTTTACCAATGCGCGCTTCCACCCTGTTCAGAAACGCTGGAAAGCGCATAGAGGCACAGACTATGTGGCTGCGGTAGGCACCCCTGTCATGGCGGCAGGTGACGGTAAAGTGGTTAAATCAGGTTACGATAGATTCAATGGGCATCACGTGTTTGTTCAACACGGTGAAACCTACACCACAAAATATCTTCACTTCAAGAGTCGAGCGGTTCGCGTGGGTGAAACCGTTCGTCAAGGACAAACCATTGGTTACCTTGGTAGCACGGGCATGGTCACTGGCGCTCACCTTCACTATGAATTTTTAGTCGATGGCGTACACAGAAACCCGCGTACAGTAGAGCTGCCTAACCCACTGCCCATAGCCGAAGAAGAGCGAGCAGCCTTTATGGCCATTGCGGAAGTTCGTGTGGCACAGTTGAACAACAACAAGCGTATTATGCTAGCGATGCGTTAAGATTATGGCGTATTACATTGGCCTTATGTCTGGCACTAGTATGGACGGCGTTGATGCCGTACTTTGTGACATAGGGTCAAATTACTGCCACACACTAGAAGCTCACACAGAATATTACTCAGCCGAACTTTTAGATAGGCTCCACGGTCTTTGTAACCCAGGACATAATGAAGTTAACTTGGTTGGTATTGCAGAACGTGCAGTGGCCAGCTATTTCGCTAAAGCCACCCATGGTGTGTTGGAAAAAGCCGGTATCGATGCAAGCCAAATCACTGCGTTGGGTTCGCACGGTCAAACGATTAGACACTTTCCTGACGGGCTTGCAAAAACCGCCGATACACTCAACCTACCATCAGAGTTAAACCTTGGCTTTACCACACAGATCGGCTGTCCACATACCTTAGCAGTGTTAACGGGCATTGATGTTGTGAGCGATTTTAGACGCAAAGATGTTGCTTTAGGCGGT
>JALUXV010000573.1 GCA_027013165.1 Alteromonadaceae bacterium | reverse complement strand
TGGCGCATTTCCCCATCCTTGGCAAAGTAAATATCCCGTAAGCGCATTCCCTATCATTCGTTTGGAAAAGGGATTGTTGTATACCTCTTGTTCCCAACCACGGGTGAGGTTCCAGTCATCAGTAACGTCGTGGTCATCAAAAATCATGTAAGTGGGAATGTGAGCAAGTACTCTTTGCACTCGTGGTAAATCCTCGACAAATTTTTCGATAACTTCCAGTTCTTGAGTAAAGAGTGCTTGGTGAATCTCTGATACTTGCTCAGAAGAAAGCTCAATGTGTGCCCATAATGCCGGTGACCACACTAACAAATACATGGCAATGATTTCGTTACAGGAAATAAGGTGATTTTTTGCATTTACCGAGGTAAATACAGGCTTCTTTTTTGCCCCGAAAAACATTGATGCCAGTAGAGTGTTGGTAGATATTTGTGGAAGTAGCTGTTCACGTTCATAGTAGTTGTGAACGTGGTTGGGTAAGTCATCTGAATGGTTAACCGTGGCCCCTTCAATTGACTCACCGGTTAAGTCCAATAATGAAATAGTTTGCTGTATGGCCTGTAACATTGGGCCAGCGACGTCGTCAGCATATATTTGATCGCCAGTCATAAACAGAATGTCTGGCTTATCTTTTCCCGAGGCATTTGCTGCGGCAAAAACATTATCGACCTGTGCTAAGGCGTCCCCACCAATATGATGGGGCTTTCTGCAAGAGCCATGAAGAATTTTGGTGGGAGATGGCACCCATCGAAAACTTAACCTACTTTCGCCCTCGTATAACATGGTGAGTAACGCTTTCTGCCAATTTTCTTGAAAGACTGCATCGGCGAATTCCACTTGGTAACTTATAGGATCGTTGGCGGCGAATGGCTTTGTTGTGGTAACTGACAACAAATAGATATGTGCAGACTTGCCAACGCTTACATATTCACTGGCAAGTTGGCATTCTATATCCAGGCCGTTTTGTGATAGCAACACCTTGGGCTCGACAACTTTCGAGGTAACTAACCATATGTGACAGCTTTTGGCTGACACATGTCTAACGATTGGGCCTGAAATAACGGCGGGAAGCGAAGACGATAAAATGGCAGAGGATCCTTCTTTATTTCTATTTTTTGTTACCATACTCTTTTTTGGGCTTTAGGGGTATCGTCGATATACTCAGTTACAAATTTCACAATCTAGTACGTAAAAATGGCTGTGGTTGGTCACAATCTAGACTGTGGTGATGAGTGATGCTCTACTTTTTATACGTTTAGGAATATATAGCTAATGAACAAATCATTGCTTGCTATTGCAGCATTAGCACTAGTTGTCTCGGGATGTGGTGATGCAAAAACACCACCCACGGTGTCTGAATCCCCATCGCCATCTGCAATGGTTGTTAGCGGACAATGGATAACAGATGAAGCGGGCAACATTATGGAAGATCCGCAAACTTCAGGCCTTATTGCGGTTAATTCACAATTGATGACTATTGCCGATGCCAGTGCATTGGACCACCAGCAATTGAAACTTCATACCATTGCACCTGATTCAGCGCAAATCACAGCGCAGTCTGCCACTTTTACGCAGTCCAACCGTGTACGTAGAAGCTGCTTTAGTCCGTATTTATCTAACTCACCAGATTTAGAAGCCTTGGTGGTTGATCCCATTAATCCCAATGTTTTTTACACGGTAACCGAAGATGCAACCCGCACTGGCGCTTTGTCGGTGTCTTGTCAGAACAAGGTAGCTAACACAGGATCTACCGATTACCCCACCTTATTAGTTCGACTAGAGGGTGATAGCACTGGCAACATTGAGATTACCCACGTTAGGCCTATACAGTTTCCAGCAGAGTACGAAGTTGGCAACTTTCCGAATGACGGCATCGAAGGAATGGCACTTCACACTGACGGCACCCTTTATCTTGGTTTAGAAAAAGACAAAGCTGGGCAACCAAGAGTTTTTACCCTAATGCTGAATGACGCATTTTGGCAAACTAGTGATTTTGCCGTAGTCAGCGATCCACAATTGGATGTTCCGCGCTTTACCCAAGGTAATCACCCCATCAATGGCATGACACTTTACACCTATCAAAACGGAGTGTTTTTGTTAGCCGCGGCACGTAACGACGATGAATTATGGATTATTGATACTCAAGGCAACAAAGCAACCAAGAAGTTACAGCTAAGTTTTCAAGCACCAGCGTTAGAAGGTTGCGCTGCATCGATTATGGACAATGCCTCAATTGAGGGGCTAGCCGTCATAGGTCAAACTTTATATCTGATCAACGATCCCTGGAAACAGCACTATTTAGAAAACATCACATGCGAAGCAGAAAAGCCGCGTTATGAAGCCATGGCCCCATTGCTTTTTGAGCTTACGCTAGACTCTGGATGGTTTGAGTAAAACGATGGTTTTTGTTAGTGGAGGGCATTCAATGAGCTTTTTACGTCGTCCGAGGCATGGATGCCGAGGCCGAGACCCCAAGGATGGGTTCACGGCGTGACGTAAAAAGCTCATTGAATGCCCTCTCGGTAGTGTTGAGCCTACCTTTTACCCTAGCTTTTTAATCGTGCAGCAAAGGTTTTCTTAAACTTGACTAATTTGGGGGCGACTACCATTGAGCAATATTGGTTCTGAGGATTATTTTTGAAATAGTCTTGGTGGTAGTCTTCTGCTTGGTAGTAGTTGTTTATTTCTACGACTTCTGTCACTACGGGGTCGGGCCAAATTTCTTCTTTGGTGATTTCCTCGATAATCGCCTCGGCTTGAGCTTTTTGATCCTCGTCGTGATAGAACACTGCGCTACGATACTGGGTACCAACATCGTTGCCTTGTCTGTTGAGCTGAGTTGGATTATGCAAAGCGAAGAATATCTCTAAGATTTCTCTGTACGAAATGCTGTTTGCATCAAAGGTAACTTGAACTACCTCAGCGTGTCCTGTTTCTCCAGTGCACACCGCTTTGTAGCTTGGGTTTTCAGTGTGACCTCCGGCATAGCCAGAAAATGCACTTACCACGCCATCTACACTGTTAAATGCAGATTCAATACACCAAAAACAACCACCTGCCAGTGTTGCAACTTGTGTGTTTTCCATCATTTTTCCTCATTCTTTCTTTGCCACACAGTGTGGGTACAAGTCATTTAGTTCTCAAGTCATCCGTACGGTATTTTTTAGCGTATATAAATATATCAAATGCTGTGACGTTTTAGTTTCTTGAAAAGCGCCACAGATTGCTTAGGCGATATTGCAGTTTTTTACGGTTCATGAGTAGTTATATGATCATTTTTTACGATGGATTTTGTCCTCTTTGCATGGCTGAAATGCGCCAATTAAAAAAACGTGATAAGCACAATGTGTTGCAACTTGTCGACATTCAATCTCCAACCTTTCCGCAAGAGTACCCTTATTTTGATTGGAACGACCTCAATGCACGGATACACGGGCTACTACCTGATGGCACTTTAGTGACCGGACTAGACGTTACCTATTTAGCATGGAAAGCAGTAGGAATGGGATGGTTGTATGCCCCACTTCGCTGGCCTTTTATAAAACCTGTCGCTGATTGGTTTTACACTAAATTTGCTAAACACAGATATACCATTTCTTATCTTCTCACTGGAAAAAAGCGCAGTTGCGATAGATGTGTTTCAGGGCCGCACAATGACAAGTAATGTTTTAGTAGTAGGTGCATCGGGTGCTATTGGTCAAGCTCTTGTCGATAAATTGGCAAACGAAGGCAAGCTTGTATACGCCGTTAATCGAACCGGGCAGCGGGCCTTAAAATGGCCTGAAAGTGTTAATGTGTTTGCTATGTCGCAACACGACGAGACCGCTTTGGAGCAGTTCAAATCTGAAATGACGACAAGTAATATCAGTTTCTCCCAAGTTTTTATTACCGTTGGAGTTTTGCATGATACACAAAGGTCTTTGCTCCCAGAAAAGCGCTTGGAAGATATTTCAGCATCGGCATTGAGTGAATACTTCAAGGTAAACAGCGTTATTCCTATGTTGTGGTTAAAGCATATTGCGTCGTTAATTACCAATGATGCTACTGTGGTGTGCTTAAGTGCACGAGTAGGAAGTATCTCAGATAATAAACTGGGAGGATGGTACGGATATCGCGCGTCAAAAGCGGCGTTGAATATGTATATAAAAACCGCCGCAGTAGAGTATCGTCGACGCAAAAAAGGGGTTGTTTTTGTAAGTTATCACCCGGGAACCGTGGATAGCGCGCTTTCTGAACCTTTTCAGAAGAATGTACCCGCTAAGAAACTTTTTTCACCCGAGTTCACTACACAAAATTTGCTTAGCCACATCAAAGGATTAAATCGGGATAAAGCGGTACATTTTATAGACTGGCAGGGCGTAGACATTGAGTGGTAATTCATATTTCCACGTCCGTTGCCTGTAATCCTCGTCCAACCTCAAGACTTTTCCAAATACTGCTGTTACCATGCAGTGCTAGAGTGTGTTTGCGCTACATAAAGTACAAACAAACTGATAATTATCAGGTTGAAGTAATACAACTATTGCCATCCCGGTACACATAAGAATAACTCAACAAGAGGAAGGTATATGAGCGGGGCCAGAGAACAGTTCGGATCACGCATTGGATTTATTTTAGCGGCAGCAGGTTCTGCCGTTGGTATTGGTAATTTAGTCGGGTTCCCAGTGGGAGCTGCTAAAAATGGCGGAGGTGCATTTTTGTTAATGTACGCCATTTTCGTGTTTGCTATTTGTTTACCCGTAATGCTTGCAGAAATGTCGGTGGGGCGTTATGCGCGTAAAGACCCATTGGGAGCGTATCGAGAAATCAGTGGTAATGCCCCACAGTGGAAGCTAGCCGGTTGGATGGCCATTGCAACGCCTTTCATGATAGCCGTGTTCTACATGGTTATTACTGTATGGATCTTTGGTTACTTGGTTGAGGCCGTGAGCGGAAATCTAGCTAAGCTAGCGAATCCTGAAACCTTTGGCACCTTTATTAACTCATCCACCGTTTTTGCATACATGGCCGTTGTTGTAGCTGTGGTATACCTAATTTTGCAAGGTGGTGTGAAAAAAGGTATCGAAAAGGCGGCGAAGCTCCTTATGCCTGCGCTTTTTGTTATGCTACTTGGCTTAGTGGTGTTTGTACTTACTCGTGAAAATGCCATGGCGGGTGTAGAGTTTTACCTTGTACCTGACTTCTCGAAAATAACGGCGCCAGTTATCAATGGTGCTTTGTCTCAAGCATTTTTCTCACTGTCGCTAGGAATGGGTATTTTAATTACCTATGGTAGTTACATGAACAAGCAGTCAGATGTGCCTAATTCAGCTAAGCTGGTGGCAATTACAGAC
>JALUXV010000572.1 GCA_027013165.1 Alteromonadaceae bacterium | reverse complement strand
ACGTATTTGAAGGCGAAATTAAATCTGGCGCATTTTGGAAAGGAATTCTATCGACCCAATATGCATTGGTAGGGTTACTATCCATACCTGTACTGGTGCATTTGTCCCACAGAATTGGAAAACACAAAACACTCACCTTAATTTTCGGACTCAATTGCGTAAATTCAGTGCTAAAATGGCCGCTCTTTGCTCCCGACAATGAACACCTTCTTATTATTGATGCTATAACAGGGGCATGGATTTGGACTGCGATTGGTTTACTTATTCCCTCTATACTTGCTGATCTTTGTTATTTAGTGAAAAAAGAAACGAGTAAAATGCCCAATAGCTATGTAGTTGCAAAACACAACCGGGCACTCAATATAGGCACGGTGGTAGCAATACTGGGATCCGGAATTGTCATAAATATCACCGGCTTTGATGCGTCACTCGGAGGAGACCAGTCTCACAACTCAATGGAGATGATGAGAGTAACTTTAAGCTTGGGCAGTTTTGTATTTAGTCTATTATCCATGTTGCTTTTGATTAGAAACCAATCGCTTCCAGTATTTCGAGCGCAAAAAGTTATGTTAAGGTAAAAAGGAATAACAGTGAGGAATTTTTACAGTTTATGAGTGCCACCATAAATGATGTCGCCAAAGTAGCTGGTGTATCAACTGCAACAGTATCCAGAGTGGTAAATGGTAAGGGAAAAGTGGGTGCCGAATGTAGGCTTCGCGTTCAAAAAATTATTGATGAGCTTGGTTACAAGCCTAATTCTTCAGCCAAATCACTTGCTTCAAATAAAAAGCTAAACATTGGATTAATTACACCTAAAATTTCTATGGAATTCTTTGGGAATCTTGCGGCGGGCGTTGAAGCAGCATGCCGAGAGAGTGATCGCAGTTTACTTATAAGCAACAGCCGCTATGAACAAGAAGCCGAAGTAAATGCGTTAGAGAGCTTAGCATCCAAAGGGTGTGACTCTATGATTTTACACAGCGATTACATGAGTAACGACAACCTTATAGCGTGCTGCAATAAGTATCCTGGGTTAGTTATCGTTAATCGGTTTGTTCCCGAAATAGCGAATAGATGTGTGTGGTTTGATAATATTAATGCGTCTATGCAACTGGCAAATTACGTTGTTAATAACGGACACACTGACATTGCTTTCCTTACCAGTATTTACCGAAATAGAGACCCTCAAGATCGGTTAAGTGGAGCAAAACAAGCACTATTCTTAAAGAACATATTTCTCAAAGAACCATTAATTGCAGAATCAACCGCAAACATAAAAGGCGGCAGAGAATGTATTAAAGAGCTGCTCAAAAGAGGCAACAAATTCACTGCTGTAATTGCGTACAACGACTTAATGGCCGTAGGAGCTATTCATGAACTCGTCAAGAATGGTTATTCAGTTCCCGACGACATTTCAGTAGTTGGCTTCGATGACTCTATTGTTGGTAGGGCGTGTATCCCTGAGTTAACAACTGTAAAATATCCAATCAATGACATGGCAAAATATGCGGTAGAGCTGTCTATACAATTGGCAAGCAACAAAGGTAACACTACCAATAAAACCCATTTGTTCACCTCTGAAATCGTTCAAAGAGAAAGCCTAAAACTACTGTAATCTGCATTCCTGCCTTTAGGTGTTTACATGTGGTGTTCTTAAAGTAAAAACCAAAACTTCCTCTAAGGCGAACTTCAAAGTTGAGAATTCGGCCTGTGCTAGTGTTCTCATTATTGAAAACGCAAAGCGAAAATTAGCTGTTGAAAAATGAAGGGTAAGCGCTTACCCTTCGCTTACCTTTTATTCAGTGAATAAATATATCTCTTTAACTCACACAGCAAACTTCAAAGCGAGGGATATTGTGAATATCGCAAAACATTTTAGTACGCTAGACATTGGTGTATTTGTTGTATACGTATTGAGCCTGTTGGCTATTGCACTATGGATATCTAAGTGCTCGAAAGACAACATGGCAAATTCCAAAGACTATTTTCTCGCGGGTAAGTCGTTACCATGGTGGGCTATTGGCGCATCATTGGTCGCTTCAAACATTTCAGCAGAACAAATCATTGGTATGTCCGGCTCTGGATATGCTATTGGACTTGCTATCGCTTCATACGAGTGGATGGCGGCAATCACGCTGATTATTGTGGGCAAGTATATGCTCCCAATCTTTCTAGAAAACAAAATACTAACTATGCCTCAGTATCTTCAGCAGAGGTTTAACTCTAACGTAAAAACGATCATGGCTATTTTCTGGCTTGCGGTATACGTTTTCGTCAACCTAACTGCAATTTTATGGCTAGGAGGGTTATCAATTGAAACGGTAACCGGCGTTGATTGGCTCTACGGCATGATATTTTTAGCAGTTTTTTCAGTAGCCTACTCGTTATATGGCGGGTTAAAAGCTGTGGCGTATACAGATATATTCCAAGTTGTCTTGCTGGTATTTGGCGGAATAGTATTGAGTTACATTGCACTGGATTTACTTTCAGACGGGAACGGGATGGTTGCTGGTTTTACTAAGTTAACCACTGAATTGCCTGGCCACTTCGATATGATATTAAGCCAAGACAGCCCACACTACATGAGCTTACCAGGAATTTCTGTGCTTGTTGGTGGCCTTTGGATCATGAACTTGAGCTATTGGGGATTTAACCAATACATTATTCAACGGGCGTTAGCGGCAAAAAATCTACGTGAAGCGCAAAAAGGCATTGCTTTTGCGGCATACTTAAAACTCTTGATGCCTGTTATTGTTGTACTTCCAGGGATCGCCGCAGTGTTACTTTACCCAAATATAGAGTCATCAGATAAAGCGTATCCATCAATGATGGCGCTTATGCCTAGCGGTTTGAAAGGCCTAATTTTTGCTGCTCTAGTTGCGGCTATCGTGTCATCACTCGCCTCTATGACTAATAGTATCTCCACAATTTTTACCGTTGACCTTTACAGCAAGTTCATGCCTAAGAAAAGTGAGTCACACTATGTTTTAGTGGGGCGCTGTGTTGCCGTATTGTCTTTATTAATAGCAATGTTAGTCGCAAAGCCATTGCTTGGTGACTTTGACCTTGCTTTCCAATACATACAGGAATTTACCGGCTTCTTTACTCCGGGGATAGTTGTAATATTTGCTACTGGAATGTTTTGGAAAGGCGCAACATCCAAAGGTGCGATAGCGGCAGCATTGGGTTCAGCCATTTTCTCAGTACTATTAAAGTTTACTTGGCCGAGTTTACCTTTTATGGATCGAGTCAGTATTGTTTTCTTAATGTGTCTTGCTTTATGTGTTGTAGTTTCACTAAGTGACAGTAAAGCCAGTTCAAGCGCTAGTGTAGAAGTGAATTCTATCGATTTTAGCACCGACAAAAGCTTTAATTTTGCTGCACTAGGTGTTGTAGCCATATTAACAGCGCTATACAGCACATGGTGGTAGCTGAACCTTGTAGTCGCAGTCAGTTGTAACTACAAACAATACTTAGCATGTAAGGCCAGTGATTTTGTCACTGGCCTTTTACTTATTAAGAAAGCAATACGTATATAAGTGGCACGAGATACTGCTTTTACTTGCCGTTAAGCGTACTTAATAAATTAATACCGTGCTGCTCGAAGCTGAACTTTGGGGTGTAGAAACTATTATTGAAGGTGATTGTTTGCTGAGTCGTCACAAGCATCAAAAACGAGCACTGCTACAGGCTATCGTTTGTTACCAACACGACCTGAAAGGCCCAGCGCCAAACATTGAATGCATTTTGGATAAAACCTATATACGTCTGGATTAACCTATACAGGTAATACGCTACCGTTTTGTTTGGTAGTGATCGCGGAGGCCTAGAATCAAAAAAGCCCCGCTAATGCGAGGCTTTTAAGAATGGTGCCCAGAGGCGGGATCGAACCACCGACACGCGGATTTTCAATTAATAGCTTCATCATAACCAGCTACAAATCAATGCTTTACAAGCTTAAAAATTAACTTTGCAAAAACTTTGCAAACCATTCCATTTTCTGATCTACTAGCAGCATGGCAAAATACATTGCGCGTCACGACATCAACGACACACTGTATATCTACAAACAAGATAACAGTGAGCGTTGGTATGTGCGCTTTAGATTCGAACAAGATACTAAGTGGCGTACCAAATCTACTAAGAAGAAAGACAGAGACGAAGCCATCGCAATGGCGCATCGTATTTACCTTGATCAAGAAATTCGATTTGAAGCAGGTACGCTTATCGAAAGCAAGCGATTCAAAGATATCGCAGATAAAGTCATTGATAAGCTAGAGGCCGAGTTTGTCATGAAACAGGCAGTAAAGGCCAAGCAAGTTCCACCCGAAAAGCTTGTTGATTATATTGAGGCAGCGGATAAATCTAAGTCTAAACGGAATGACAATGACCCAGTGTTTCATGATTATTCTCGGGCATTGAAGAAATACCATATACCCTTCTTCGGCAAGACCTACATTACCAATGTAAACCAAGAAGCGATAAGCGAGTTTGATGAATGGCGAGCCGAGAAACTCGGAAAGAAGCCAGCTTCATCTACGTTACTTACTCATAATGCTGCTCTACAACTGGTATTTAAAGAAGCAATTGAGAGACGATGGATGATTGCGGCACAAGTACCAGTACTTTCCTCAAAAGGTGAATCAGGCACTCGACGGGCTGCTTTTTCCGAAGAAGAATACGACCTTGTGTTAGGAGGTATTTATGACAGCGAACAGAACGCTCACACGGAAAAGACACGTCAGATTCGGGAGTTGCTTTATGACTATTGTGAAATAGCTGTCAATACAGGTATTCGCCCGGGAACCGAAATGGAAGCCATCACTTGGGGCGACATTGAATTGCGCAGACAAAATGAAAAAGCACAGTTCTTTATTCATGTTCGCAAAGGTAAGACAACTAAGCATACTGGTACACGTAAAGTTGTATGTAAAAAGGATGTCATTGGGGCATTTATTAGGCTTCGGGAACGCTTCCCAAATAGGAAACCAACTGATGCCTTATTGAGGTTAGCAAACGGTGAAACAACACCTCAGTTGGGTAAAGCATTTGAAAAAGTGCTACAGACTGAAAACCTCAAACAATCACCAATGGGACCAAGAACGCTTTACTCGCTTCGCCATACCTATATCACTTGGCAGCTGCTAAATGGACAGACAATGGATGTCATTGCCAAGCAATGTGGAACTAGCGTCACGATGATTGAACAGCACTACAGTCACGTTAAACCTGAAATGTTCGCAGACGCATTGTCTGGAGTAATATTCAACAAAGACAAGCCCAGAAAGAGAAGCAAGCGAGCTCTTGAGCGTCAGCAAAAAGCTGAATTACGAGATGAAAAGCGCTTCAAAG
>JALUXV010000571.1 GCA_027013165.1 Alteromonadaceae bacterium | reverse complement strand
AGGCTTTAAACAGCCTGCTGTCGTGTTCGAGGAAATGAGGCGGGCAGCCTAATGAGCGAGTGGTGCACTTCGGAGTTGAATTCGCGCCTTCTTATAATCAAATCCAACCTTATTGGCATCAAGGTTACTTTCACAAATTTCAGTACATGTTATGTAAAAGAAGCTATGCAGCTTATTCAGGATTGAGATCAAATCTTCAGTATTAATCTTCATCCTATGCTTGTGCAGCATATTCAATAAGCTTTGTTTATCAGCCGACTCAAATGACTTTGCTGTATCAGATATAGAACGAACATGTATCACGCCGTCTTCTCCGACTCTACTCATATGAAAGCTTTCAGCCACTAAAAAAATCGGATCGCTGCATTGATCTTCAATCAAATCATAAAGCAAATATCCAACTCTAATCTCATCAGCATCCAAATTCGGATTCCACAATAGGTTGTTAAAATAGAGATCAAAAGACTTTTTGGGCGCCTTGATCCTATTGATAGCAACAACTGCGTCTGGGACACAATCGATGTTCGTTCCTTGTTCAAACAGTGCCCTCTTTGAAACATCAGGAGTTAACCTGATTGGACTGCCTTCACTACCAATTTTATTCATTTCAATCCTCCGTAATTTTATCGTTTTAGAAAAGAAAAAAAGAGATACAAATCACGCACTTAAAAAACCCAATCAACAAAATCCGGAATTTCTATAAAAAATTTCGCGAAAGACCAAGCAAAATCATCTCAACCACATGATTTTGCTTGGTTTTTTCGAATGGCAACTGATTTCACTTTCACATCATTCTACTGAGTATGCGCCCTTGTATCCCAATTAATCTTAACGTGTCTTGTGAAATTGATTACAAGCATTTGAAGATTTATTTATTAATGGAGAATAGCAATGCGTAGAACAGCAAAATCAAAAACCTCAGTGAAAGCAAATGATGTGGCAAAGCAAACACATACCAAAAAGCGGAAGGGTGACAGAAAGGCAACTAAGCGAAAGGATAAGGCGTCAAAGGACTGCAAAATGGCAACATCCCGCGCTGCGAGACAGCTTGACTCAATAGTGCTGCCACCTAAGCTCGATACAAATCTAGTTGACGAAGCATATGTCAAAGTTCTAGAAGAGTTTGACGGTTTAAGTAAGAACAAACATAAGTTAAGCAATGATGATATTCAATCACTGTCCAAGCTTCTTTCGGCTGGAGATTTGTACAAAATTTGTCTTCTGAAGATTCTGATTAGCAATAAGGTAGCTAATTCGCACGGAATGAGTGAATCACAATTTTTCAAGGAAATGTTTGATATCGAAAAGTCGGTACTCTCAAAGATAAAAAATTGTATCCGTGTTCTGAGTGAACTATTTGGAGATGACTATTCAAAGTATCCCGTAGTCTCCAGAGATACACTTCTAACGCTCCACAAAATAATGAAACTTTCAAACAAGGCTGATTATAACGTCGATCTCAAGGAGGTCTGGGACGAAGCTATGTCAATAAGTAAAGCTGATGATCGGAAGAAGGTCTTCTCTAGGGATGTTAAAGAAGCGGCACTTGATATCTTACCTTCAGAAATCTTCGACCAAATTGACATGTCAAAAATTCAGACTGAAAAAAATGACGAGGAAGAAGACGAAGAAACCCCATTAGTAACGATAAATTTAGAGCTGGATATAAATGGTTTCAGCTTTGAAGATGCTAAAGAACAGGTAAGGAATTGTACTAGCATGCAGTCTATGAGCAACACTCTGAAGGATGTTACCCAAGCATTAGACGACTATGGTGCTAAGCTAGACGACGCTAACCCATTGAATCCATTCAACAAGCTGATAACAGAGCAAGGAGAAGAGTTTGAGGAGCTATTCAAAAAGCACAAACGCGAGTTGGATGAACTGGAAATGGACATAGTTGCTTATTTAGAAGGTTTAGAAAAACTGCACTGCTTAATTGCGAAAAAGGTGAAATCGTCAAAAGAGCAGTTTCTGAAGCCATAGGTTCACGTTTTGAACGGCAATGGAAAGTTGCTGATCAGCAACTTTCCGACATTAACATGCATTCGATGGCGTTGCCATCCAACTGACGTGTAGCGCCATCAACCCAATCTACGGGGCCATGTGTAATCGCGATTTTGACGTAAATTGCTATAAAGTATGCATAACGCTATTAAGTGTAAAAGTGGTTATAAGCGGTATTTGAATAAAAGGATGTAAGATTTAAGCATGTCTGAAGCAAATTTGAGTTTTGAAGATATTCATTGGAGTAACAAATTTGCAGCTCACAAGCACAAATCTAGCTTCAAGAAACACAATAAAGCAATACGATCACTGATACAGACACGCGATTTTTCTTATGGCTCTGACGCAGACAAGCTTCTCAGTATTGTTCAAGACCAGCAAATGTGTGCGGAGCAGGCCCGTCTACTGGAACGCTACCTTTGCAATCCAAAACAATATCTCACATTAGACATCGACCATATTTCAATTTTTACTGATTGCTCAAATAACTCGGTAGTTGAAAAGCTTCTCGATAATGACGCTATATGTAATCCAAAGACGAAAGCACGATCGGCTGTGCTCACAGTTAAAGAAGAATCTAACGTCGGTAAAGTACATAAGAAGCGATACTTTGACGGAAAAATAGGTGTTAAATATACGCATCGATTCTCAATGACGCTATTCGATAATACTTACAAGCGCATTCAACTTTACATGGCAGACGGAACAGCGAGCCCGTCTAATCGGAAAGCATTGCGGTTAGACATTATTCCCAGCAGGTTTAGCGACTTTGAGCTACAGATATTCTTCCAGCACTTGAGTTCTATTATTGGAAACACTCAATACAAGCAAGTAATAAGACATGCAAAGTGCCAGCGACTGGATATCGGCTTTAATATGCCTGGGGTTAGTCAGTTATTTCTATTTGTAGATCATACTAACAATCAGTCTGTTAAAGCTGGTGCATGCTTTCCTAAAGGAAGTGCTTTTGCGGAAACAACCTATATCGGTGCTAGGAAGCAAGCGAGCCACTATATTGTTTACGATAAGGTGCTTAAGGAACTTAAAAAGCATTCAGAGCGATATGGGTGGACTCGCAGACGCAGCAGTGATCTACTAAAAAAGTGTATTGTTACCAGCAGAGTTGAGCGTCGTCATTTCTTCGGTGATAAGCCTTTGAAACTGTCTAATCTGCATGATGCAAAAATTGATTTTGAAGGGCTCTCATTCTTTAATCCGAAGCTCTTACCTAAGCTAGAAAAGCCTAAACTGGTGAGACTACTTAAAAACAAGAGTCGTCGAAAGAAAGGCAACGAAACTGAAAGATTCAATGCTTGGCGCGCACTGAGGCGAATCTACATTTCGCAAAAGCTACCGCCGTTTAGGCTGGACAATGACTGGTTCTCGAACGAAAAAGCTCAGCTAATCGAACACTTCCTAGCGACAATAACGCTTTCTGAAAATAGTCGAACACCTGACTCTAAAACGTTAGAACAATACCGATACTGGTGGCAACGTTCAGAAACCAACAAACTATCCTCCTACGATCTGAGATCAGTAAGAACATTTGACCCATTCAAATCAGACAGAGCGTGGAAAAGAGCTGTTAAATCGTCAGCTCCACTTACCGTTGTGTATGGCGGTGCGGGAACAGGTAAAACTAGGCTCATCGCAGAACGCACTCAATACCTTGCTGATAATGGCGTGCGAAATAACGAAATAACGTGCTTATCGTTCACTAACGCGGCTGCTGACGAGCTTAATCAAAGGTTCAGGACAGGTTTTACTGTCAGGCCTAATGTTTCTACATTCACTGCTTGGTGCGGTAGACAGTTGAAGAGTCTTTTCCCTGAATACGAGGACTACAGGTACATTTCTGACACTGATGATGAAAGCGGCAGAATTGAAGCACTGAGCAAGATAATTAAAGATCTTGAGGCGACTATTTCGACTAAGAAGGTCAGGAATGTTCTGTCACTTGCTAAAAACGACTGCAAATCAATATCAAAATGTGCGGTGCCGGTGCTGGGAAAAAGCAAGGTTAACGCATGCCTGAGTGTTATAAAGCACTATGAGAAATATAAAAAGGTGAATAGACTTTGGGATTTCGAGGATGTCGTTAGAGAGCTTGAAAGAAGGATAAAAGACAAGACCACAGCCAATAAGCTCAGCAGAAAGCACAAACACCTACTACTTGATGAAATGCAAGACACCAACCGCGCACAAATCAAACTGCTTGGCAGGCTGCTTGAATCTGGGATAGAGCTCACTTTTGTGGGAGACATATCTCAGTCTATCTATGGTTTCAGAGGAAGCAAGCCGGAATTGCTATCCAAGTTTGCGAAAGACAAAGATGCAAATGTGTGCCACCTCACTCGACAATATCGAGCGTCGAAACAACTATTAATGCTTACTAATTTCGTTCGTCAGTATACGGGTACTGGCAGCAGGAGTTTGCAAGTTCAGCCAGACTTTGATGGTACGCCACCATACATCTGTCATGCCGATGGACTCGACGATGTACTTAAACCAATAAGTGATTTTCTAGAAAAGCACCAAAACGCCGATACGCTAATTCTTGTCAGAACAAATTCGATGGTTAAAAAACTAAGAACAGCTTTGAAAGGGCTTCTTGAGCCTGAACAAGTCATAACTATGCATAAGGCTAAAGGTCTGGAATGTCAGAACTGTATTGTGATCGATCCTCGCTTCAGCGGCACAGTAATGGATACCAAGGAAGAGTTTAATCGGCTTATCTACACCTCTATTACAAGGCCAAAAAATGGGCTATTGCTGATCAACTCAATGTCAAACACCCACTATTACAAAGGTGGTAATGATTACGAAGATATTAACATTCTTGATGTAGTAGCCAGCCAAAACGTAATTATAAGAGCTATGGATTAGATTTAATCTTGCAAAGATTTTGAAATCAGATGTTTGGCTTTTGTATGACACCAAAAGAAATGGTGCCCAGAGGCGGGATCGAACCACCGACACGCGGATTTTCAATCCGCTGCTCTACCAACTGAGCTATCTGGGCACATAATATTGTGCAGTGTTTTGATTTTAGAGCTTTGCAAAACTTTGCAAAGTCTACGTTAGTAAACTCTAACGTTACAGCCCGCTACTTTCAAGCATCTGGTAAAACTTTGGGTCGACAAGCTTGCTCTTTTCAATCCGCTGCTCTACCAACTGAGCTATCTGGGCGAAACTGGTTAGCTTTCGAGGCGTTACCGCCTGTGCTGCTGTGGGTGCGTATTAAACGGATTTAGCGGTAACAAGTCAACCGTTTTTGTTGGTTTTTTTTCGCTTTTGTTACCGTTTGCACATTGTTTACGCAAAAACGCCTTTTTTGTCTAACTTTTAGGCGGTGTAAAGCCTTCAA
>JALUXV010000570.1 GCA_027013165.1 Alteromonadaceae bacterium | reverse complement strand
TATGACCACGCATGTAACCAATGGCGTAGATGGTGGTAATAATCCACAAAAAACTGGCAACCAGAGCAAAGAGTACGCCCAATGGTTCGACTGAAAATGCGATATCCAAACCCGGTAACAGTGCCACCCAGCTCGTCGCCATATTGACTTGATTAAAGGTGCTATCTGCAATCGACAATACCAAGGTAAACAAGATAACTGCCGTGGTTATAGACGCCGTTTCTCGAATATTCGGGTACTTACCCAGCATTACGACCAGCGCAGCACCAATAAGCGGAACGAAGATAGTGAGATTTATTAGCTGAGAGGGGTCGAGAGCTGACCAAATATTCATTGTGTCGCTCCTTCCCCAATGCCATGAGTTGGGGAAGGTGCTGACTCCGTCAACCATTGTGACGCAACATCCGCTGCGCCAACACTCAGCGAAGTATCAATACCAAAATAAATATTTGCCAAGACAAGTATCCACATCGGAATCAGCATAAGCATCGGTGCTTCTTTAATCGTTTTACCTTCAATCGTTTCAGGAGGCTCTTTAAAGTACGCCACCTCCAAAATTCGGCCGATATAAACAATCGCTAACAAGGACCCTGCCAGAATCAGAAATGCGATCAGAAAGTCTTGTTGTTGTAGCGCCGCTGTTACTAAATACCATTTACTTACGAATCCAGCTGTAAGCGGAACACCAATAATACTCAAACCGGCAATAGTGAATGCTGCCATGGTCAACGGCATCTGCCTACCGAGTCCCTGAAATGCCTTGATATCCACTGATCCAGTACGCATAAAGACGGCGCCCACTGCCATAAATAATGCACCCTTCATTAACGCGTGATTGAAAATGTGCAACAAACCCGCCATAAGGCCAATACTACTTGCCAGGCTGATCCCGAGGATCATATAACCTATTTGCGCGACACTGCTGTAAGCCAAAACGGTTTTAACATTGCTTTGTACCGTGGCCATGAATGAGCACTTGAAAATAGCGACAATGGCCAGCGCCAGAAAAATAATATCCATGCCCATGGAGTGAAAGACGTATTCTTCGCCATAGATGGTAAAGATAAATCGCACCATGACATAAACTGCAACCTTGGTCGCGGTGCTAGCTAAAAACGCACTAACTGCTGATGGGGCGTGGGTATAGGCAGGAGGCAGCCACATATGCAATGGAAACAATGCCAATTTGATGCTGATGCCGACTAGAATAAACGCCAGGCCGGTATTTAGTGTTCGGCTGCGTTCATACTCCGCAATTCGATCCGCCAAATCGACCATATTTAGCGTACCGGTTTTCATATACATCATCCCAACACCGATGAGTATAAAAGTGGCACCAATGGTCCCCATTACCAGATAACGGAATGCTGCGGTAAGGCAGCGTCTGTCTGAACCGAGACTCACAAGAGTGTAAGTTGCCAATGAGGAAATTTCTAAAAACACAAATAGATTAAATGCGTCACCGGTGCTCAATATCCCTGACAAGCCTGCCAAGCAGAGCAAATGAGCGGTATAGAAAAGAGTGTGTTGGTCAGGTTTTATTTCGCGCTCAATACTCTCCTTTGCATACACCAACACCAGTGATGAAACACCCGTGACCACACTTAGAACCAGCGCACTGGCCACGTCAATTCGAATTTCAATACCCCACGGCGGCTCCCAGCCACCCAGCGCATAACTCAGCACCCCTTGATCCAGGGTTGTCAGCAATAAAACTGCTGAAATGCAAAAGCTCATTGCGCTAATAACTGTAGCTAATGACCAAGCCAACTGAGCTCTGATCAAAAGAATACAGATAGGAGCAGCGATTAAAGGTAGGATAATGGGCAAGACAGGAAAATGTTGCTCAAACATCAGATCAAATTTTCCTTATCTTTAAACTCGTTTTCTTCAACGGTCCCATAGGCGCTCTTTATTCGGATAATAAGCGCCAAACCTACAGAAGTTGTTGCGACTCCAACTACGATGGCAGTCAGAATAAGAACATGTGGCAACGGATTCGAATAACTGGTTATACCTTCGGCAACAATGGGCGCGCTGCCACCGGACACCTTGCCAATGGAGATGTACATCATAAAGACTGATGTTTGAAAAATATTGAGACCAACAATTTTTTTGACCAGGTTGTTGGCTGAGATAACGATATAGAATCCAGCCATCATCAAAAAAACAACAATCCAGTAATTGTAATAATCGACAATAAAGCTCATTGAATGTTAGTCCTTTCAGCTTGTGCGGCGAAGGCATAAAAAATACAGAGCATTGCAGCAAACACCGTTAACCCAACACCGAGCTCAATGAGAATTATGCCAATATGCTGACCCGCTACGGGATCACTTGCCAATACGTTGTAGTCGAGGAAATCCCCCCCGAGGAAAAAGCTAGCGACACCTGTCCCTGCGTAAATTAACACCCCCAACGCCGCGAGCGCCTTGAGTAAGCTTGGAGCTATAACATGGGCGGCCGTAGGCAATCCGAACACCAGGGCATAGAGAATAATCGCAGCCGCCGCAATGACTCCAGCCTGAAATCCTCCTCCAGGCCCATAGTCACCGTGAAACTGAACATAAAGGGCGAACAATATAATTAGCGGAATAACCAGCTTGGCAACTACCCTCAACACCAAATGTGATTTCAACCCCGATTCAATGGCCGACTTTTCCTGTTTGGGCAACCCCAACAAGCTAAGCACGCCAATGGCCGCTGCAAACACTACTGCAGTTTCACCTAATGTATCGAACGCGCGATAGCTTGCCAAAACCGAAGTCACCATATTGGGCAGGCCAATTTCTTGAGGTGAATCTTGAATATAGCGAGGTGCAACGTGCTGCTGAACCGGGTTATTCGAATCGCCAAATGGTGGCATGTCTAAAGTGCCGTAAATAAGCGCAGCACCTGTAACCACGACAACGATAAGTGGGAGCCATGCCGTATGACTATTCACTTTCTCTTTACGACCGGTCAATGCCAATGTGCCCAACATAAGAACCGTTGATATACCAGCGCCGACTGATGCTTCGGTAAATGCTACATCAACAGCATCAAGGTTGACGAAAATCAGCGCTGACAAAAAACTGTAAATACCAAACAACATAACCACGGCAAAAAGATCTTTTAGAAAAATAATCCTCATAGCCGTTATTGCGAGCATACCGAGCAGAACCAAGTCTATAAACTCTACCATTAGTCGCTATCCTCTTTTTTTGTTGCTTCGGTTTCCACCAATGTTAACAAGCCTCCATGCCGTGCTGACTTAGCCAATGCGTGGGATGCCGTAGGGCTGGTGATTAACAAAAATATCAATATAAACAGCAACTTCACTGCTACAAGACCGAAATCTGTACGCAAAACCAAACCAAAAATAATAAAAATGGTGGCCGCAGAATCAGTGACACTGGCCGCATGGACTCGAGTGAAAAAATCGGGAAATCTAAATAAACCAACAGCGCCAGTCAAACTGAAGAATGCGCCCAATATCAAAAAAAGCGTACTAGCAGCTTCAATAATCACCGACACTGATCCTCACTTGTTGAACTACTCTCTGGACTGTCGTCAGTAGCGGTATATTCGAAGAATCTGAGCACGGCGACCATACCAATAAAATTGATTAGCGCATAAACAATAGCAATATCAAGAAAATCAGGACGGCCACTTAGAAAGCCCATGGCAGCAATAAACAGAACGGTTTTGGTGCCAAACATGTTAACGCCAAGTATGCGGTCGTATACGGTATCCGCTTTTAGGGCTCTGGCTAGAGCCAATGCCATTACAGAGAGTATTGCAATGCTGGTTGCAGCTAAAACCAACATCAGGTTTTCACTCCCGCAACAGTAGAAATCCCTTTAGCCATCTCGCCTGCTTTGAGTTCATCTATCGATCGTGCATTCAATGCATGGACAGTGACATGCTCATTATCAACATCAATACTCAATGTACCCGGAGTCAAAGTAATCGAATTGGTATAGAGCGCCAGGCTTTTTACCGAGGAATTCGAAACAGGTAATTTGGCAACAGCTGGAGATAGCTTTTTGTTTGTACTCCATACCAGCTTGGTCACCTCCAAGCTGGATAGAACAACTTTTCCCATTAGCCAGCCGATATAACGCAAAAATGAATACTTTAGAGGAAATCCTAGATTTAGCCCGTCAAAGCTGTTCATGCGGTGCAATAAATATACAACCAGGACGACGGATCCCAGACCAAAACTAAGCAGTAATGGCTTGAAGAACCCCGACAACAACAGCCAGAAAACCATCAAAGTGAACGCCCAAGAAATCAACTGCGTAGTCAGATGAGCAGTTATATTCTTACTCATGAGATATGCAACCTCCTTTTCCAACCTACTCTTTTCGCTCAATAACCAGCGAATCAGTTCGTAAATTATGGATCACTTTTTCGGCGCTGTTGCTTTTTATAAGCCGCTTCAGCCCCGCTCTTCTCATGTTCCCCATAATAACCAGCTCCGCTTTGAGCTTGTTGGCAAGCTTAGGGATAGATCGCTCTGGAGCACCCGCAACAATATGTACCTTAGCGCCTGACAAATCATGCTCTCTAAGCAAATCTGCAAGTTTTTCCTCACCCTCAGCACGGTGTGTTCGAGCGTATTCCTCGACATCAATAATATCGAATTCATTTAAGATGTTAGACACCGGTAGGCTGTATATTATGTGAAGTTCGCAATCGAAAGCTTGCGCCCACTTTCTCGTCCATCCAAGTATGTCGGAATTTAGCCTGCGATGGGCCTCATCTTTTCCAGTGGGATTTATCGCAGCTAAAACAGCGTGCTTGCTACTCCAATGGCGCTGGTTTGCGATGAGTACAGGGATTTGCAAGCTGCGTATTAACTCCCAGTCGCATGGCGTATGAAACATGGTTTCTGAACGGTGGCCAGCTTTTAATATCAGATCAAAATCTTTATTTTTGCAATAATCTACGACCCACTGAACGAGATCTTCCGTAACTACAACCTGGCTTGTAATCGAATCTTTGTTTTCATAATCAACAAAAACTTCATCCAGCGAACGCTTCAGTGCTTCCGATTGCTCGTCAAAAGCAACCTCATCAGAACCATTAGTTCTCGAGACTTTTATAAAGCGCACAACATCTATTTCATCGCCCAATGGGGCTGCGATATCGTAAGCCTTCTTTAAAGAACAGTGATTCGTTTCACGCTGATCGGAGATTACCAAAATAGATTTAGCCATAATTAACCATTGAATTGAATGTAGTCGTTTATGAGATACAACGTCGAAAAAGCAGCCTTGCCCCAGGAAGCCAGATGCTTAGTTTTCCAAGTACACTTACAAATGGGCATTATGCAACGCCATACTGCTCTGCATCTGGCTCCTGGCAAGTTGATTAAAGAGCCCTTTGTCTGTGGTAGAGGCCTATAGTTGGAACTCTTGTACCAACC
>JALUXV010000569.1 GCA_027013165.1 Alteromonadaceae bacterium | reverse complement strand
GGAGTGGGCGCGGAGCAATAAAGAGTAAACTTCTGCCCTTGGGGCAGGCATTAGTACCACCGTCATCGTGAAGATGTGACAAGAGTGACTAGGAATAAATTGCTGCAATTCAGCATAGTTCCGCTATTGGCGCGGCTTTACGATGACCGCAAGATGTGTGCGTGTAGTACAAAATCGACGATTTTTCCCTCCCCGCACCTATCTTGAGAAGGACGTTGCCCCGTCCGTTCTATCCTCAGGCGGCGCTCTAAGCATCGAATTATCATTCTCTGACAAGAGCTTATCTGGTGCGCAATCCATAGTGATTGGTATGCTGCACCAGCGAACGATTGGCCGTTCGATCACCACTTATGGGAGCCTCCGAGCTACCCCTAAGAACCCCATGGGCAAGGGCGAGATTTTGCTCTCCCCTTGCATCCCCATCAACCAGAAAGGAGAAGTTAGCTCTCCCTTCATGGACTTCCCATCAATCAAAGGGGCATGTCATAGCCCCTCATGAACTCCCTCGACCAACCCTGCGCGGATTGGATGCCGTAAGCGTTTCGACGCTTAACCACGACCACTGTTTCGCCAGTGGAGGACGACCAAGGTGCGACCTTGGATGCGAGGTAAGAAAATAAACAGTAAAGAATATATCCAGTTGTTAATTCCCCAATTTTCCCATATCCTCCCAATAGTCTAGAGGTGGATGATGTTATGAGTGATGAAATCTTGACCTTAAAAGAAGTAGCCGAATACCTGAAGCTGGCTGAGAAAACCGCATATCGCTTGGCCTCTGAGGGCAAGCTCCCCGGTTTTAAAGTGGGTGGTAGTTGGCGCTTTAAAAGGGAGGATGTAGAGAAGTGGATAGAAGAACAGAAGGTTAAAAAATAACCAGATGGCAGTTTGTGTGAGGTTAATTAAATAGTGAGTGGAGCAAAATATACTCTCAGTTTCACAACGGGTGCGGCGCTGATACATGAATCAGCTCTAGTGGCTAGTTTGTATGCAGAACTTCAGGGCTGGCCTGAAGTTCGATCCAGAGTAATGGCTGAAAATAGCTTTCAGTCACGTACTGAGAGCACCTTGAAAAAGCTCTATGGTGAAGTTTCTAGAAGACTGAAACACCTAACTGATGATCAGTTAAATCTACTGGCTACTGGTACTGAAGCACAGAAAAAGGCTTTAGTTTGGTTGGCTATTTGCCGCCAATACCAATTTATTTATGACTTTACCATTGAGGTCATCGTTCCCCAATATGACTCGGCACGGTTTTTGTTGACTCATGAAGACTATGATGCATTTTTTAATGCTAAGGCTGAGTGGCACGATAATTTGGATTCAGCCTCTAGACAAACAAAATCAAAGGCGCGGCAAGTGGTTTTCAAAATGCTGCGTGAGTGTGGTTTTGTTGGTGATGGGAATGAATTAATGCATCAAAGATTCGATGAGCAGTTGTGCCAAGTGATTGGTAAAGCATCTGACGATTTAAGACTCTTTCTCGGCAATGGTTAAGAGCAATGATAGTGAATTGAGCTGTGGATTTGAATAAGAAAGCGCGATGAAAAAATTAAAGCACACAACGATACATACAAGGAATCTTCAGGAATGCCAAGAGCACCTTATGAAGGTGATCTCTAGTGCCGCGTTTTTGAATAATGAGGGCTTGAACAATGAAGTCCCTTTTCATATCTGCCCTTATGAGCCAGCTATTCAGAAAGATATAACGCAATTAACAAAACAACTTCGCAATGACCTCGAAGATAAAAAGATAAAAACGCTGGAGATAAACCTGTATGACTTGGTGGTTGAATTGTTGAAGCGTGAAGGCGACTGGGATTGGATACTAGAAAATGAGCAGAAGATGTCCAGAGACGAACTAAAAGAAGAGCTTCAAGGAATTCTAGATATTGAAACCGTTATAACGCCAGAAATAGCGAAAAGAATGGCAGATGAAAAACACGACTTAATGTTGCTAACAGGAATAGGAGAAGTGTTTCCCTATATCAGGTCGCATAACATTTTAAATAACCTGCAAAAAACAGCGAAAGATAAACCAACCCTAATGTTTTTTCCGGGAGAGTACCAACATTCGTTGGAAAGTGGGGCATCGTTAGTATTGTTTGGAAACCTGCAAGATGACAAGTATTACAGGGCATTCAATATATTAGATCGTGCAGTATAAGAAATAGAGTGAGTGAAGGGATAAATATGCAATTAGAAAACCTATTCGTAAAAGCTGTAGATCGCCCTATCGAGGGTGTTATCAAAGCTGATGATGACGTGTCACTCTATATCGAGCTTGATGAGTATGTCATAACCAACGAAGTGGCAAAACGACTAGATCTGTTTCTCGACGCTTATCTTAACTATCAAGGCGCTAATGGTGTTTGGGTGTCAGGCTTCTTTGGTTCTGGTAAATCCCACTTACTGAAAATGCTCG
>JALUXV010000568.1 GCA_027013165.1 Alteromonadaceae bacterium | reverse complement strand
CTTCTCGAAAATAACGGCGCCAGTTATCAATGGTGCTTTGTCTCAAGCATTTTTCTCACTGTCGCTAGGAATGGGTATTTTAATTACCTATGGTAGTTACATGAACAAGCAGTCAGATGTGCCTAACTCAGCGAAGCTGGTGGCGATTACTGACACCGCCGTGGCTTTCACCGCTGGTTTGATGATACTTCCTGCGATTTTCTCTTTTAATCCCGACATCAACCCAGATGAGTTGAGTGAGTCTTCTGTTGGTATGATTTTTACTTACCTACCGGAAATTTTCTTGGCTCTACAATCTTCCATTGGTTACTTCGGCGCATCTGCTGTTGCAAGCTTGTTTTTCTTGCTGGTATTTTTTGCAGCAATAACTTCATTGGTGTCAATTTTTGAAGTACCAGTAGCGGCGCTAATGGATGAGAAAGGTGTGAGCCGAAAGTGGGCGTTGGCCTCGTTGGGAAGCATCATGATTGTACTGGCTGCGTTAAGTGCGTTGTCGTTTGGTAAAGTAGAAGTCTTGACCAAGTTTGTTACTTACGCGGGTGCTGACAAATCTTTGTTTGACGTGATTTACGATGTATTTTACGACACCATTTTGCCGTTAAATGGTTTGTTGATTTGTATATTTGTTATCTATCGTTGGAAGCGAGCTAACTTCAACAAAGCTTTGGAAGAGGGCAGTGAGAACTTCACCGGCAGCTGGTTCGAGCGTTATGTTGATATCTCGTTGAAAACCTTTATCCCTGCAATCTTATTGATTATCTTCGTAAACACTGTTGCAGTTAAATACTTTCAAATTAGCCTTTTCGGCTAGAGTCATAGCAGTGGCAGTGCGCATCCTGCGCACTGCTATTTCACAACGACCTTTTACACCAACTCGCCATATTTAGGTACTACGCCCAAAGCTGCCCAACTCTTATCCGCGTTTATTATCTTGCCGCAAGGTGGTGCGTCAGTATCGTCAAAAGTGGGTAAGGTTAGCCCTCGAACCTCAGCAATCTTTGTATAGTACTCCCCGCGTTTGGGATGAGCTGGTGAGCTTAGGTGAAATATTTCACCTTGTGGCGGGCGATTCAATACACTGATTATGGCGCTAGCTACATCGCGACTATCAACAAGGTTGACTCTTTTGTTGCCTTGTTTTAGATGCCTGCCTGACAGGCTATTTACTGGATGCCGGTCTGGGCCGATAAGCCCCGACAATCTGACGATAGTTGAACGATCTTTAGCATTGGCCAGCAAATGTTTTTCAATAGCTACATGGGCAATGGCAGATGCCGTTTCAGGTTGGGTAGTGCTAGTTTCATCAATAGTTTTACTGTGATTATCACCGTAAACCGATGTGGTACTAATAAAGACAATATGCTGAGCATTTGCCTGAAGTGCATTATCAACCAGTGCTTTCATTTGGTGAGTATAGGCTTCCAAGTCAGTATTTTTACGACCGGGAGGAACGTTAAGAATTAGGGCACTGCCATCAAGTAATGGTTCTAGATTGGCGGTGTGGTCACCTAACTTAAACCTGCGTGCATCAATGTTTTTACTACTTAGCGTATCGACTTTGAGAGCAGTGGTGGTGGTAGCCGCAATTTGCCAACGGGTAGTTTCATCGCTGGTAAGCTTTGCTTCTACATAACCTGCTAACCATCCGAAACCACAAAATACTACTCGACGTGCCATTTACACCCCTTAAAAAACAAAAAAAGTATGATAGTTGTACCATCATACTTTGATTTGTGGCTTTCAGTTCAGAGTTTGTTGATGACTCTGAATTACATTCTCATGTGACCGTCAAGGTTTAGTAGGTTTAGACCGTCTAAACCCGGAATTTCACTTTGCATTTTATCTTCAGCAAAGTCGGCCTTTACCAGTACTTCACATAGTGCATCAGCTCTAATTTCTAATGCTTCGGCTTGCGCTTCAACGTGCTCTTCAATGTTCTCGCCAAAACGTTCCATACGCTCTTCGAAAGCAGTCATGTCGCCACCTTCCCACAACATTTGAGTACCCACTGAAATCAGGATTTTACCCATAGATTGTGTAATTAGTGATTCAAGCTGTTGCTCAAACTCAGACTCCCATGTATCACCAAACCAGCCAGACTCGCCAAAGTTGTCTGAGTCAATGCGAATATTGCCCTGGTTATCGTAAAACGCAGTATCAAGCTCGTGGCTCAGCGATGTAAACATATCGCGAAATTCGTCGTCTAGATCATCATCACCAAGTAGCTCACCAAATACTTCAGATACTGCAACGTTAGCGATTTCTAAACCGTCTTTGGCAAGTTCCAGTGTCATTGGAATAGCGGAATCGATATGGGTGTAATAATCAGAAACCCACATTTGTTGTTGGCCGTCTAGCTGCATCACTTCGCCATTGATTGACAGTTGATGCTCAGGGGTAATGGTCATGGTCGAACCGTTTTTCATATCAACAGTAAGTACGCCTTGGTAATACTGTAAATTTCCATCTAGTTCGATATCACAGCTATTGTCGTGCGCATAAGCTGCGTTGGCTGATAAAAGTAAACCGGTAACTGCAAGTGCTAATTGTTTTTTCATCAGGGATCCTTATCCATTGTATTCACAGTGCCTTGCTAGGCATTTTGTTATTGGATTGCAAAGGCCAGGCCAAAAGATTAAATCTTTATAATACAATAGGTTACGGGTTGTCTCTGAGCGTTCAGGGTTAATGTTTATTGATTATGTAGCGAAAAAACTAACAATTTAGCGATTTTGACTAAGATCAAATATGTTTTCAGAAAGCTTAAAATTCCTTGGTAATCTTTTTATTTCCATGTTCAATCCACCATATTTGGTGCATAATAACCACAGATTTTGTATAGGGTTAAGAGATTATGGCAGATTGGGCTAACGCATTTATGTTCGCTGTTGCGCTATTGGCTTTTACTTTAGGGTTTAGCAGCATCATCATGGGTTTCATGACAACCGAAACTGGCGCTAAGGGCATGCAAGAGAAGATCGAGTATGGCTTCTTTGGTGTTTCTGGTTTAGTGGTTTGTCTACTGATGGGATACGCTCTCGCTTAACCTAGCTAGCGCAACCCGGCACCCACATCAAAAAGCGATATACTTGAGTATCGCTTTTTTTGTGCCTGTTACTCAACGGCCTTGAGGTTTGAGTCTCTTTGGTAGGCTTTTAGTTCAAACAGCGGGAGCATTGCCATTACATGGTCAAATATGTCTGCTTGAATCTTCTCGTAAGCGACCCAGTTTTTCTCTTTGCTAAAGCAATACAGCTCCAGAGGTAAGCCAAGTTCGTTAGGTGGTAGCTGACGCACCATAACTGTCAGCGATTGATTTACCATTGGATGCTGACGCAAGTAGTGTTCTAAATAGGCTCTAAATGTACCTATATTCGTGAGGGCGCGCCGGTTACCAACATCATTGGCCTCAATTTTTTGACTCTGATGATACTCTGCAAGGTCTTTGTATTTACTTTGCATATAGTCTTTTAAAGGGCGAATATTCGACAGCGTAGAAAGTAGCGCTTCGTCACAAAGTTTAATGGACTGAATATCAATATAGATTGCGCGCTTAATTCGTCGCCCACCTGACTCTTGCATCCCACGCCAGTTTTTGATGACTTCCGTGGTAAGGCTATAGGTGGGTAGTGTCGAAATGGTGTTGTCCCAGTTTTGCACTTTAACCGTGGTTAATCCAATTTGCTGTATTTCACCATCGACCTGAAATTTTGGTACTTCGATCCAGTCTCCAGTATTAAACATGCGGTTGGCTGCAATTTGGATCCCTGCAACAAATCCCAAAATAGTATCTCTAAAAATTAATAACAACACAGCTGCGATGGCGGTAAAGCCAGAAACAACCAAGAGCGGGCTTTTGTCGGCAATCAGTGAGATACACAGAACTAACACCAATAAGGTCAGTGCCAATTTAAGTACTTGTATAAAACCCGTAATGGGGGCTCTTTTAGCGTGTGCTGAAGCGTTATAAGCGTCTTCTACTGTGCTTAAAATTGCATAAACGGCCAGTAGCCCACTCACGAGCATGTATAGCTGTGAACCTTTTACCAATAAGCTGCTTAACGATGAAGATTCACTGATGAGTAAGGGAGTGCACACATAAATAAAAACAGCGGGCAAAATGTGCAGCAGACGTCGGAAAAAGCCGTGCTCATGCAAAGCATCGTCCCAGCGGTTGTTTGTTTTTGCAATCCAGGCGATCAGTTTTGGTCTTAGTACAAGTCGCGCTATTAAATAGAGCAGGGTGGCAAAAGTAAAAAGTGTGCCTAGCGCTATTATCTGATAGTTGAACGAATCTAACGTAAGTGTTGGTAACACCTTGGTAAACACGTCGAGTAAATATTCCTGTGCTGGCGTACTCATACTCATGCCTCTAACTCAGCCTAGTTCAAAAGATTTGCTATGGCGGAGTCTTTGTTTTTCCATAAATTGTTCAACCATTGCTGAATTTGCTCTCTTGCGCTTGGCCCTGATTCAACAGTTTGTACTTCGGGCACAGGAGTAACGTTCACATCGATAATGATTTTCGTCATAGTGCCACTAAGCATTGCCATCATGGGGTGTTTTTTGTTTTCAGGGTAGAGTAACGAGATATCCAAAACATTGGTGAACAAATGCCCCATTGCTGACATGGTAAAAGATATGCCACCAGCTTTTGGGGGAAGTAAATGTTGATAAGGGCTTTGCTTGGCAAGGTGCTTCTCCTCAGTGAAACGGGTTCCTTCCACAAAATTAATGACCGTAGTAGGAACCGTTCTAAACTTCTCGCAAGAGGCTTTGGTCGTTTCTAAGTCTTTGCCTCGCTTCTCTGGATATTTTTCAAGATAGGCGCGGCTGTATCGCTGCATAAATGGCATGTCTAGTGCCCAGGCCGCCAGCCCTACAAAGGGCAACCATATTAGCTCTTTTTTAAGGAAGAATTTCGGCGCTGGAATGCGAGTGGCGGCAAATTCTATAAGAAGTACGATGTCCAAATAGCTTAAATGGTTTGCGATGATTAAATACCATTTGTCCTTTGATAACTCACCATGTATTGCATATTCAATGTCAATTGCATTGAATATGCGAATCAAGCGTACACTAATTTTTCCAAAGCTAAACATGAAGCCGTTCATTAGCTTATTTAAGAACGCGCGTACGGTTTTACCGGTCGGCAAAAGCTTAACCAAACCAAATATAATGACTAAGCCACCCCACAATGCAAGATTAGCGATTTGGAGTGTGATATGAACAACAAAAATAAATGGGGATAATAAGGTACGTATCATAATGACTTCTGAGTTGTTTTTTGTAGTGCTAATAATTGGTTTTTTTGTTGCCACTGGTTATTCAACCAGCCTTGAAAACGGGTGCGTACTTGTGGGTTGTCAAAATAATCATCGCTAAAGTATCCATTTTCCATAATTTCCTTTATTGCCGTCACTTGTATGTTTACACGAATATTTTTCACTTTCCCAGATACAAAGTCCCAATAACTTGGAATTCCAGCGGGATACACAATGGTTACGTCAATGAGTTTATGTAGCTGAGTTCCCATAGTAGACAGCACAAAGGCAACACCGCCAGCTTTAGGTTTGAGAAGATGAGAGAAAGGTGAGTTTTGGCGATTGTGTTTTTCCTCGGTAAAGCGAGTGCCCTCAACAAAGTTCATTATACTTACTGGTTTAAAGCGAAACTTTTCACACGCCTTTTTTGTGGTTTCCATATCTTTGCCTTTCATGTGCGGATTTTTGGCAAGATAAGATTTGGAATACCGGCGCATAAATGGAAAGTCTAACGCCCACCAGGCAAGTCCCAGAATGGGCACGTAAATAAGTTCTTTTTTCAAAAAGAACTTTAAGAACGGAATTTTGCGATTGAAAATTCGTTGTAGCACAAGGATATCTACCCATGATTGGTGGTTGGCTATAACCAAGTACCAATCTTTGGGGGTTAGCGCGTCGAGCCCTGTTACGTCTATCTGTGTTCGGCTGAATATTTTTTGATTAAGATTGTTAAAAGATATCCATGCAGTTGCACAAGCGTCGAGTAAATATGAAATAAGCTTTCTCCAAGGCTCAAATGGAATGAGTTTGAATATTGAGAAAACCAGAATCGGTGTTGCCCATAGCACCGTATTGATGAAATAGAGCAGTACAGAGATAGTGCCTACTATATGCGAGAAAAAATTGCGTATCATCTATGTTACCTTTGCCTTATTAGGGCCTAGTGTAAACGAACTGAATGAAAAATCCGACCAGTGACTTACTTCTATTGGTCATTGTGCCGTAAACTTACACTGTGTTTTACCAATGAATATGTAACTTAGAGAAATTATATGGAATTGATTAGCGAAAACCGAGTGTTCGGTGGCCGTCATTGTAGATACTCTCACAGTGCAGCTACCACCAATTGCACTATGACATTTGCCATTTTCTTGCCCCCGTTTGCATCTAAAGAAAATCCAGTTCCTGTATTGTACTGGTTGTCAGGCCTTACCTGTACTGATCAAAACTTTATGCAAAAAGCGGGTGCGATGAAACTTGCTGCCAAGTTAGGAATGGCGATTGTAGCTCCTGATACTAGCCCCAGAGGTGAGGGGGTTCCTGATGATGAAGCCCAAGCCTATGACTTTGGCTTAGGTGCGGGATTTTACCTTGATGCAACACAGGCACCTTGGTCTAAGCATTACAATATGTATTCTTATGTGGCAGACGAGCTACCTTCTCTTATTGAGTCGAACTTTCCAGTAACGGGCGAAAAATCAATATCGGGCCACTCTATGGGAGGGCACGGTGCTATGGTTATTGGTTTGCGAAACCCTAATCGCTATGTCTCTGTTTCAGCGTTTAGCCCAATATCGTCACCTATGAACTGCCCTTGGGGTCAAAAAGCGCTGACAAAATATTTGGGTGAAGATCAAAGTGCTTGGCGAGCCTACGACAGCGCTTGTTTATTAGCCGAGAAAACTCATGAAATTCCATTGCTTGTAGAGCAAGGCACGCAAGACGAGTTTCTGGTTGAACAGCTAAAACCAGAAGCGCTCATTAATGCAGCCAATGCATCCGACTCTTCGCTTACTTTGAATATGCATGAAGGCTATGACCACAGTTACTTTTTCATTGCTTCATTCATAGATGAGCATTTAACTTGGCATGCTGAATACTTGGGGTTGGTGTAACCCACTGGTGCTTTGAAGCTCTGAAATTGGTGAGGTTTGGTAACCTCACCTTGAATAAATCATCCACTAATTAGTATAGCGATATGGCTAATCTTAACTAGGTTATAGCGCTTGCTTTAACATATAACGGGCAACAGCAAACTCATAAAATGATTTGATATCTAGATCGACAATCTCTTGCCAGTACGGAGTAAGAGGTTCAGTACTGCCCGATGTCATGTGGTCAAGGGCTGCAATGAACAATGCTTCTGAACGTTCACAACGATTACTTGCTTGGCTCAACATAGTAGGCTCATCAATTTCCCCTTCAGCAAAACGCAACATGACTTTATGCCAATCATCTAATTGGTAGTCTTGGTGAAGTGCGGTGAATAATGCGTTTTGTGCCGCGGGTTTTTGCCCATGTGCATAACCATAAGCTCCGTACACAACACCGTAGAATGATGCATCATCTAATCGGTTATAGGCATCGGCGAGTAGCGCTGCATCGGTAAAATTTCCGGCAGCAAGGTTAGCGTATATCCGAACATATGTTGCTTCAGCATCTCTATTTTTCTGATCGAATGCTGAATCGGACAATATTTTGTCAATCTGAAGATTCCATAGTTGCAGTTCCATTTTGTAACTTTCAAAGGAGTTATCTAATGAAGCGGCCTTTGCGGCGGCAAAGCTGGCAAGTTGATATTTACCCGCTTCTCTAAATGCATCGGCTAATTGCGCTTGATAAAATGCAGAGTTCGGCTCCATTCTCGTTAAACGGCGACTTTCATCAACTATTGGTGCGAAACGACTACTATCGATTGGTCGTTCGCACATGTTTTCCTGCAAATAGCTTGTACGATAAAGTACCCAATCTGAGGTAATTTCAGTATTCTCGTTATTCTGCTTTCGAGCCGACTCAAGCACGTAAATGGCGAGCTCTAACTTGTCTTGTTGGAAATAAAGATAAGCAAGCTCAATATATGCATTCATAAATGCGGGATTATCTCGAATACTTTGCTGGAAAATTCGCTCCTGTTTACTCTCACTTTGCTCATTCAATAGGTAGTCCATGTAAACTGGCGGCGCGAGATCCACAGAAGTAAAAAAGGCATACTGGTCGTAAAATGCCTGCCATCTTTGCATATCATACGAGTGAGACATGAAGCCTTCGTTTAGCCCAAGTCGATAATAATGAAAAGGGAAATACCGCTCAGACGGCACCAAATTCATCCCCGTTTCTAGGTTTCTATACAGCCTATTAAGGAGTTGAAAACTCGGAGCACTTTCAAATGCGTTTAACTGATAGTCAATAAGGTTTTGCAGTGCCAGTGTGTCTCGAGGAAATTGGTCTACCTTACTTTGCAGTAATTGTTCTTGGGCTGACAATGGTTGCACAACAGGTGGTGGAGACGTTGATTCACAACCGGCCAGTAGTGTACAAAGTATGGCCATAAGCACGAATATCTGTTTGTTCATAGTGCTTCCTTAAAACTCGTAACCAAGACTTTGCGCACGCTCGAAAGCCGCTGACGATTTGTCATCATTGCCGCTGAAACCATGAGCAATACCCAGCAAAAACTGAACTTCGCCATTATCTGGAACTGATTCAGCTAGTGTAATGAGATACTCCTGTGCACTTTCAAACTCAGCGTTATCAAGCAAATCTCTGGCCTGAAGGATCTTCTCTTCAAGGGATAGTTCACCTTGCGATTTGTTAGCTAGCGCCTGCTTTTCGAACACAAAGATACTCTCGTTTTCTTCCTGAAAACCAATAATTGCCTCATAAAAATTAGCGTAGTCACTTACTTCAACGGTTTGCGAATACAACACGAACTTTGCGTGACTCGTCACTATTTCATCGCTGGTCGATGCGTCATGAACCATTTCAAAAAACGGATTTTGATAGTTCTTCGCTATACCTTCATAGCTCAATTTGGCGGCTTCCCAAGGTGATGGGAATACAACGTCAAGATTCACAGTAATGGGAATATCTAGAAATAGGCTTTGTGTTCTGTCTTTCGGAGGTTCAAGAGATGACAAACTGGTAAACACATGAATGATCGAGGCATAATTCATCGAATAATGAAATGTCTCGATTGACTCGTCAACGGTAATCAAGTCATCAAATTCTGCATCAATAGTGAAAGGAGTTGCAGTGTCACTTGGGTCACTAAACTCGTAAGAAGTAAAGCGGTTGTCGTGAACAAATACCGAAGTTAGTTGCTCGGTCACTATGCGTTTTTCGGGTGAATATTTGTAGTAGTTACGCAAGTTAGTTTCAACTTGGCCTTCGAAACTTAGCGAAACACTCGCACCAATCTTGTCTTCATTTATGCGATAGGTCACCTTAACATTCGCGATGTTGTCTTCAGGCGAAACTTCAGGAATCGTGATCAGTTCACCGCTTTCATCGTTAACAATGAAGGTTTGCTTACCGGCAAGACCCGCTGATACTCCAGGGAAGGTCCCTGTAAGACCACTGGTATCTAACCAGTAGCCTCCGTTTTCAGTAGGAACATAAGTAATCATGTGGTTAAAATTCAGCGCTGGTAAATTTTCAAATTGAACACTACCAGAGTAAGTGTTAACCAATGCAGGGTAGGCCTCTATGTTTGCTTCGCGTAATAGTGCAACAATGAGAGTGGTTTGGTCTTTACAATCGCCGTAAGCATTTTGAAGTACTTCCTGTGCGGTATGCGGTTGATAACCGCCGCGGTTAACATGGGCACCAATGTAGCGCACATTCTTTTGCATGTAGTCGAACACAGCTTGTACTTTTTTATCGTCGGTATCTAAACCATTAAACAGAGTTTGGGCCAGAGTTTGTACGTTTTGGGCTTGCGCTAAAGAGGGATTAAACAGTTTCGAATACCAGCTATCCACCTGTTCCCAGTCGTTCATCGTTGATACATGCACAACGGGTTGTAATTCGTCTATGGGCGGCATGCCATTTTCCATCTCAATGCCCGCCAAATCTTCCATTGTCCAGGTGTACGTTTTGTGAGTACTTGAATCGGATACTTGTGGTTTGATATCTGTATTTCGGTTTTCAAAATACAAAGTCACAGCTTTCGGTACGATAAGAGTGTTAGTTGTTGAAAGAACAGGCTCTATACGCAGCCAATTTTTTTGCGGAAGAAACTTAATATAGCGAAACCCTAAAGATGAAAAATATTGACCATCAATAATTGGTTTTATTTGGGATTCGCTAATTTGATACTCAATGATATTACCCACTTTTATCTGAGGGATGGCAAACTCCACTTGTTTCATATCGTCAAGATAATCATCAGAGTTAGCGTTTACCTCAGATATGGCATCTTTCTGCATGTTGTAAACAGTGCCATCGGGGGTAATAACGCGAGCAAAATCTATCGTGCTGTCGTTGTAATATCCATTGTATGAATTAATTAATTTTGAATAATCCGATACTGCCTCTTCATCGGTCAGGTATATCGCCCGGTAATAAATAGCGCTCTCTAGTAGCTCGTCGTTGATACTCACGTGGTTGATTCGCGAAAGCACTACGGCACCAAAGTCGGCGTGTTGTTCAGCTTGGTCTTTAAGCGAAAGCAGTTTACTAGCATCAGGGCCGATACTCGGTGTATTGGCATTGGCCATGCTAGCAAATAGACTAAAAATAATTGCGAGGGTAAACCGTATTTTGAAATGCATCCCTTTATTCCTTCCGAGATTTTAAGACGTTGATACTAGCAGCTTTTGATGGTGTTTTGAAAATTAAACAACTTCCGTTATTCTGGATAACAGTAAAATTATAAGTAGCTGTTCAAAGGAAGGATATCAGTGGCGAGTAATTTCAGTTTTTTAGAAAGTCATGACCCTATTTTTTATCAATTGGCGCATAACGCAGAAGCCGTTTTTGCGACAGACCCAAATACTACGTTGATAAAATTGCGACAGTTTGGCGAAGCCATTGCACAGGAAATTGCGGCTGGCGCAGGGATCTTTTTTGATGAACAGACTAGCCAAAAAGATTTACTCTTTAGAATCCATCGTGACTTAAATTTAGATCCGCTTATTAAAGATGTTTTTCACCACCTTCGTATTGAAGGCAATAAAGCAACTCATCGGTTTAAGACAAAACATAAAGAAGCCATGGACGGGTTACGTGTTGCTCGCCAACTGGCAATTTGGTTTCATAAATCTTCAGATAAATGCCCTGCCAATTTTAAGCCTGGTCCATTTGTGCCGCCAGAAGACCCAAGTGAACACCACAGAACACTGCAAAAACAAATTTTACAGCTACAGTCTGAACTGACAAATACTCACCAACAGCTTGAGTCAAATCAACAGCTCACTCAGCTCTTAGAGCAAGAAAAAGAAGAGTACGCCGTATTAGCTGAGCAAATGGACAAAGAGGCTCGCCAATATAAAACATTGTTCGAGTCACAAGATAAAGAGTTAGAAAAGCAGCGTGCTGAATTCAACGAAAAATTAGCAACGACGCAAAAACAAGAGCAGCAGCAAAGCGACGAAGACAAACAAACAACCAAACAAAAGCAAAAGATTTATGCCAAGCAGCTTAGAGAAGCCACTAAGGTGCTATACCTCAATGAAGAGGTCACACGTATTGTTATCGATCAGCACTTAATTGAAGCTGGTTGGGAAACAGATACTGAAAACTTAAACTTTAAAAAGAACAAAACCATGCCTGAAAAAGGCAAAAACATGGCGATTGCCGAGTGGCCAACGGAGTATGAAGGTAAAAAAGGCTATGCCGATTATGTTCTGTTTAAAGGGTTAACACCTATAGCGGTGGTAGAAGCAAAAAAAGAAAACACCAATGTCGCCGGTAAAATTGGTCAAGCTGAACGCTATTCCAAAGGATTTAAAAATACGCCTCCTTTAATACCAGCTTGGGAGCTTGAGGGCAGAACTATTGCGTGGCCAGTAGGAGAGCAAAGTCACTATCATGTGCCATTTGTGTATTCATCGAACGGACGTCCATTTGTAAAACAGCTAGCGGAACAATCAGGGATTTGGTTCCGCGATGTGCGTGACCACAGTAACATTTCAAGGTCGCTAGCTAATTTTCACAGTCCAACAGGCCTTGAAGATAAATTAACTCGTAGTAAACAGTCAGCAGAACAAACGTTAAAGCGTGAAGGTTTCGGCTACCTTAAATTGCGCGACTATCAAGAAAAGGCAATTAAAGGCGTTGAATCAGTACTCGCACAAGGTGCCCAGCAATGTTTGTTAGCCATGGCAACGGGTACAGGTAAAACCCGAACGATTATTGGCTTGATGTATCGATTTTTAAAAGCTGAACGTTTTAAACGTATTTTGTTTTTAGTCGACAGAACTTCACTGGGTACCCAGGCTTTAGATAGTTTTAATGAGGCGCCGCTTGAAGAAAGTAAACCGCTTTCTAAAATTTATAATATTGCTGAGCTTGGCGATATGGGGGCAGAGGCAGAAACACGTATACAAGTGGCAACGGTTCAGGCAATGGTTAAACGCTTGTTTATGTCAGACTCACCACCTCCTGTTGATGAGTTCGATTGTATCATTATTGATGAAGCTCACCGAGGTTATACCCTTGACCAAGAAATGACAGAGGGTGAGCTTGAAACGCGAGATGCGTCTCAATATTTGTCTAGTTATCGTCGTGTGCTCGATTATTTCGATGCGGTACGTATTGGTTTAACCGCGACACCAGCAAAACATACCACTGAAATATTTGGCAAACCCGTGTACACCTACTCATATCGTGAAGCCGTTGCTGAAGACTGGTTAATTGACCATGAACCTCCCGTTCGTTACCAAACTAAGCTATCAAAAGCGGGTATTAAGTTTAAGAAGGGCGAAAAAGTCAGTGCCATCAACACAGGAACAGGTGAAGTAGAATCGGCCGAACTGGAAGATGAAGTTAACTTTGCGGTAGAAGCATTTAATAAGCGCGTGATTAACGAAAACTTTAATCGTGTGATCTGCGAAGAGTTGGTAAAAGAACTTGACCCATTTGGTGAAGAGAAAACCATGATCTTTTGCGCAACCGATATGCACGCTGACATGGTGAAACGCTTACTCGACGAATCTTTCAAAGAGATATACAACGGTGACTACAATCAAGCTGCGGTGTTAAAAATTACTGGCCAAACCGACAAAGTTGAAAAGGCCATTAGCCGTTTTAAAAACGAAGACTATCCGAATATTGCCATTACCGTCGATTTACTTACAACAGGTATCGATGTACCAAGAATTTGCAATTTGGTGTTTATGCGTCGAGTGCGCTCGCGCATTTTGTATGAGCAAATGATAGGGCGCGCAACACGTCGTTGCGATGACATTGGTAAAACGGTTTTCCGCATTTACGATCCTGTGGATATATACGCTGCACTTGAAGATGTTTCTACCATGAAGCCTTTAGTGAAAAATCCGAACATCACCATAGAGCAGCTAGTGGATGAGCTTACCGATGAGAAGCGTTTAGAAAAAGCCCTCGATACACCCGGAGAGAATAAAGGTGAGGCAGCAGATACTTCCCATGCAGATGACTTACTTGATCAGCTTAGCCAAAAGGTCATGCGTATATTGCGTAAGGCAAAGAAAAAAGCGGAGTCTCGACAAGACATCAAAGAGAAGCTTGAAGAGCTTACTCAGCTCTGGGGAACGGAAACAGATAAACTTCCGCAGCACCTGCGTGAACTAGGTCCTAAGCAAGCAGCAAAGTTTATTAAATATAGCGGTGGCTTGTTACCTCAACTTACTGCGGTTAATCAACTACTAGGTTCAGAGCGTTATCCTCTTATCTCAACACATGAGGATGAGCTACAGGTACGTGAGCAAAGTTATGGAAAATATAATCGCCCAGAAGATTATCTTAGTAGCTTTGAAAGCTTCATTAAACACCAAATTAATGAGTCAGTAGCGCTTTCCACAGTGGTTAACAAACCAAAAGACTTAACCCGTGAACAACTGAAAGAAGTGCGCCTAATGCTCGATGCAGCAGGCTTTGGTGAAAAAACATTAGAGACCGCATGGAAGAATAAAACCAATCAAGATATTGCGGCTTCTATCGTGGGGTATATCCGCCAAGCCGCCATTGGTGAAGCCTTGATGCCATTTTCTGAGCGTGTGCAACTGGCTATGCAGAAAATGTATCAACTGCACAATTGGGCCCCTGCACAACGAAAATGGTTAGATCGACTCGCTAAACAGCTTACACATGAAGTGGTTGTAGATAAGAACTTTATTAATCAGCGCTTCGCAACACATGGTGGTATTAAAACGCTTAATAGAGTGTTGAATGACCAGTTAGACGATGTATTAAATGAAATAAACGACGCATTATGGCCGCAGCAGGCATAACATGAAAGCATTTGTGACAAGTGGAGATTATGAAGGCGTAGTAGTTTTTCCGCATCAGAATAGAAATGGCCATTATGTAGCTAGTCCTACTAGGTTTGAAGCCGATTATATCTATGTGTCTACATTAGACGAGCTGGAAACTCTAGCTAGGTCGGGGTTAAATGTAAGGATGTCGAATCCTGAAAAAGGAGTAAAGGCTCCGTCTTTAAGAAGTCCATCTTCAATTGAATTTGAAACGCCTATGCCAAAATTAAGTATTGCTAAAATATTGGAAAAGCTTGCAGGCATTAAAGACTTGGATGCTAAGACTCAAACGACTTACCGGAAAGAGCAGCACTTATTAAAATTACATTTACTAAGTAAAGAAAAACTTGGTTTTTGTGCGCTTTGCAATAATGAGTATCCAGCGCAATTTTTAGTGGCCGCTCACATAAAACGCCGTTCAAAATGCACGAAACATGAGAGGTTGGACTTTGACAATGTGGCGACTCTAATGTGCAAAGGCGGGTGTGATGACTTATATGAAAAAGGCTATGTTTTTGTAGAAGGCGGTGTGGTTACTAAAAATCCATTTCGCGAGACCACTTCGGCGTTAGATTTGTTGATAAGTAACATTGTAGGAAAAGTAGTTAAGAATTGGGCGGGTAGTGCCAATTATTATGGCTGGCATAAGAAGAGCGTAAATAAAAAACCATAAACCTCATCACATGTCGACAAAACGCAATTTCATCGACACATCTAACGAACGTGTCGATGGCATAATCATATAAATTGTCATTTCTTATATATATAGAAATATATAAAATCTATACACTTTGTATTGTAAATGTATAATTTTTTGCATTTACTATGCATATTATGGCGTCATATATAGAATCTCGTAAAACATATAAATGGGATGCTACATGAGTGCTGTCGTACCGCCATTACCACTGGCAAAAATCGAAGAGTATGAAACTCGTAAGGTCTTGAAAAAAGCCGGTGAAGCTCATCGTTTTTTAGCTGAGCTGAAAGGGGTGTCGGCAACCATTCCTAACGAAGCGACCCTGATTAATACGCTTACCCTACAAGAAGCGAAAGACTCATCAGAAGTGGAAAACATTATTACCACACACGATGAACTCTACAAAGCCAGCGTGCTCGCAGAATCCAGTATTAGCCCAGCGGCCAAAGAAGTTCAAGACTACTTAATTGCCCTAAAACACGGCTTTGAGCAAGTAAGAAAAGCTAAGCTGATCCGTTTAGCGGATATATTAGCCGTGCAGGAAAAGCTGGAAAAGAACAAGGCTGGATTGCGTCGCTTGCCGGGTACGGGTTTGAAAAACATGCAAACCACTGAGGTAGTTTATACACCACCGCAAAACGCCAAAGACATTGAACATTTGATGGCCAATTTGGTTGAGTACATCAACAATGACGAATTGTGCGATGCCGATCCTCTAGTCAAAATGGCGATCATCCATCACCAATTCGAAAGTATTCACCCTTTCTATGATGGTAATGGCCGTACTGGACGGATCATCAACATCCTATATTTAGTCGCCCAAGAGCTGCTTGACTTACCTGTGCTATATTTGAGCCGTTACATCATTCAGAACAAAGCCGAATACTATCAACAGTTACAGCAAGTCAGGGAAACTAACGACTGGGAATCTTGGCTGTTGTACATCTTAGATGGTGTGATCCAAACCGCGAAAAAGACCATTGAGCTGATTAAACAGGTCAAGGTGATGATGCAAGACTACAAACACCGCATCCGCAAAGAGCTTCCCAAGATCTATCGCCAAGAGCTGATCAACAACATGTTCAATCATCCATACACCAAAATCGAATTTGTGATGGAAGATCTCGACATATCTCGAATCACCGCCACCAAATATCTTGAGCTGCTGGTGGAGCACGGTTTTTTACACAAAGCCAAAGTGGGTAGAAATAACTTCTACATCAATCAACACTTATTTGAATTATTTATGCACGGTCGTTAACCGGGCTAGAACAGGAAGTACAGGAATAACCATGACCAACAACGATATCGTACAAAAACTATGGAACCTGTGTGACGTATTACGTGACGACGGTATTAACTATTCAGACTATGTTACCGAGCTGGTATTACTGCTGTTTATTAAAATGGTGCACGAAAACAACGAAGCCGGCATTTTAAACCGTCACCCATTGCCAGAAGGTTGCCGTTGGCAAGATTTAAACGGTAAAGACGGTTTGGTTTTGTTAAACGACTACAAAGCCACTTTATTAGCCTTATCAACCGGTAAACGCACCGAAGCAGATCCTGAAAACCCCGGTCAAACCATGGAAGTGACTATTCATGAAGACCCGCTTATTCAAGCCATTTATGCCGATGCGCAAACCCGTTTACGTGAACCACGCCATCTAAAGCAGCTTATTGAAGCTGTAGACAAAATTGACTGGTTCAGTGCAGCAAAAGACGGCTTAGGTGACTTATACGAAGGCTTATTAGAGAAAAACGCCAACGAGACTAAATCGGGCGCAGGGCAATACTTCACACCGCGTGCACTTATCGACTCTATGGTGCGTTGTATTAAGCCGCAAGCTGGTGAGGTTATTCAAGACCCAGCCGCCGGTACCGCAGGCTTTATTATTTCAGCCGACACTTATATAAAACAACAAACCGATGATCTTTGTGATCTCAGCGACCAGCAAAACCAATTTCAAAAAAACAAAGCTTATATGGGCGTTGAACTGGTTCCGAATACCCGCCGTTTAGCGCTAATGAACTGCTTACTGCACAATATTGAAGGCGACGAGGAAGGTGCGGTGCATTTAGGTAATGCACTTGGTCAGGTAGGGGCAAGTTTAGCTAAAGCTGATGTCATTTTAGCTAACCCGCCGTTTGGAACCAGTAAAGGTGGTGAAGCCTCCATTACCCGTGACGATTTAACCTATCGCACCAGCAACAAACAATTGGCGTTTCTACAACACATTTACCGCAACTTAAAACCAGGTGGCCGCGCCGCCGTGGTATTACCCGATAATGTGTTGTTTGAAGCAGGCGTGGGTACCGATATCCGTCGTGACTTAATGGACAAGTGTAACCTGCATACCATTTTACGTTTGCCAACAGGCATCTTCTACGCGCAAGGCGTAAAAACTAACGTGCTTTTCTTTACCAAAGGCGCTGCTAACGATAAAAGCCAAAAAGAAGGCTGCACCAAAAATGTGTGGGTATATGACCTAAGAACTAATATGCCTTCATTTGGCAAGCGCGCCCCCTTTGGTGAGAACCACCTTAAACCATTTGAAGCGGTATATGGCGAAGATGCCAATGGCACGTCACCACGCACAGAAGGTGAATACAGTTTTGGTGCAGAAGAAATCGCAGTAGACAAAAGCGCAGAAGAAAATAAAGGGGTAGATGGAAGCGAAGAAGCGCAGCAAAAGCTAGCCCATTCACGCTGGCGCTGTTTTACTCGCGACTGGATAGCTGAGACAAAAGGTGATTCTCTCGATATTAGTTGGTTAAAAGACAAAGACAGTGTCGACGCTGCAGACCTTCCAGCACCAGAAGTTTTAGCACGAGAAGCCAAAGATGGATTGACCAGTGCGCTGGTGAAGTTGGATGAGTTGCTTGATGAGTTGGGAGAAGCTTAGTGGTTGAGCAATGGGCAGTCGTTAAGCTTGCTGATATAGCAGAAATTCAAACTGGATCGACACCAAGTAAGAAAAATCTAGAGTTTTATGGTGGAGAGTATCCTTTATTCAAACCAGGTGATCTTGGAAGCATTTATCCGGTAAATAAAACGGAAGATTACTTAACAGAATCGGGTAGAGATGTTGCAAGACAAATACCAGAGAATAGTACGTATGTAACCTGTATTGGGGCAACAATAGGTAAGACAGGGTTTGTGGATGTTCCTGCAACTTGTAACCAGCAGATCAACACTCTTTCTCCATTGACTGGAGTTGAGCCGAAGTTATTATTTTATTGGATGATTTCACCTCAGATGAATAGACAGGTTGTACTGGGCTCATCCAGTACAACGATGCCAATTATTAATAAATCTCGGTTTTCAAATCTAGATAGTGTTCTCCCCCCACTCGCCGAGCAGAAAGTCATTGCTGAAAAGCTGGATAAGTTATTAGCTAAAGTTGACAGCATTAAAGCACGCCTCGACGCCGTCCCCGACACCCTAAAACGCTTCCGCCAATCCGTCCTCGCCGCCGCCGTCAGCGGTAAATTGACCGAAGAGTGGCGTAAGAGTAGTACAGCAAATGCAGAAGAAGACTTTAAAGCTTTACTTATCCAAGAAAAGGAATATTTGGATAGAAAGAAAAAAGATGATGAAACTAAAATAATTAAAGAGAAACAAAAATTCAGAAAAGAAGTAACTAATGGCGACGTTAATGATATTCCTAGTGGTTGGATAATTAAGCCATTTTTTGAGTTATGTTTGCTTAATCGTGGGTTTGATTTACCTACTGCAAAAAGAAAAGCAGGTGATTATCCAATATTGTCTGCTGGTGGTGAAATTGGCTCCCATAATGAGTTTAAAGTGAATGGCCCATGTATTACCGTTGGACGCTCGGGCTCAGTAGGTCAAGTATTTTACACTACGCTTAATGCGTGGCCTTTAAATACAGCTTTATACGCCAAAAGTTATGGATTCTCAGATCCCAAGTTTATTTTTTATAAATTAAAATCGATGGATCTTACACAATATGCTTCTAGTACTGCAGTACCGACATTAAACAGAAATGAATTCACTCACGAAGCTGTTGCTATTCCACCTAGTAGTGAACAAACCGAAATCGTCCGTCGTGTCGAAAAGCTCTTCGCTTACGCCGACAAAGTCGAAGCCGAAGTTAACGCCGCCCAAGAACGCGTTAATAAACTCACCCAATCGATACTAGCCAAAGCCTTCCGTGGTGAACTCACCGCCAAATGGCGCGAGCAAAACCCTGAACTTATCAGCGGTGAAAACTCAGCAGAAGCCTTGCTAGCCTCTATCCAGAAAGAACGCAAAGCCGAGCGAGAAAAGCTCAAGTCCAAGAATAAAACTCGCACTAGGAAGGCTAAACCGTGAAGCCATGGAAGTCTTATCAAGAACAGTTAGAGATCCTCAAAGAGCGAGGAATGATCATTGATGATGATGTGGCAGCAACTCAATATTTGGATCGGGTTGGTTATTATCGCTTAAGTGGCTATTGGTATTCGTTTCGTGAACTGGAATATATTGAGACCGGTGATGGAGCGGCTAAGCCAAAAAGGAAAAACCGATTTATAGATGGCGCTCACTTTGAGCATGCGGTTAAGTTATATGTTTTTGATAAGAAGCTTCGCCTTCTGGCTTTGGATGCCTTAGAGCGCATTGAGCTGGCAATACGTGTGGATATTGCCCACCTGTTAGGTGAGAGAGACATTCACGCTTACGAAAATCCTGACCTGTTTCACGGTCACTTTTCGAAGAAGAGAAATAGACGTACAGGCAAAACAGACATAGAACATTGGCAAGAAAAGCACAACGGGTTATTGCACAGGGCAAGGCGTGAACCTTTTGTTCAACACTACCAACAAAAGTATGGCAAGTTGCCTATTTGGGTGGCAATTGAAGTGTGGGACTTTGGCATGCTATCTAAAAAGTACTCTGGCATGAAGCTCATTGATAAAGCGTCAATTGCTGCTAAATATCAAATTGCGGATCCTGAATTGTTTCAATCATGGTTACGGAGTCTCAACTTCATTCGTAATGTTTCTGCACATCACAGTAGATTATGGAATATCAACGTGTTGGAGCGATCTCCTGTTTGGGAAGAAAACGAATATTGGGGGGCGCTTAACAACTCTAGGCCATTCTACTATTTTTGTGTGTTGCAGAAACTGATGCGCGACATTTGCCCTAACTCCCATTGGCATCAGCGCCTTGCTAGTCTGTTAGAAGAGTTTCCAGATCTAGGGTATTGCAATGTATCTCTTAAGCAATTTGGTTTAATAGATGGCTGGGATAAGTGGGATATTTGGCTTTAGAAATGAGAACCGACGCGTACACATAAGTGAAGAGGCGCCGGGCATATTGGTGACAATAATAGTTTTATTTGTTTATTTGTCAATATACGCATAAAAAATACATGCAGTTTTGTAGTAGTTGAGAGCGAAATACCCCGGTGTAACTCACCGAGGCCATAACGCCGGCTAGGAACTCCCAACCCACTTAGGTCAATAATGTATCTAAAGTGGATCGGTTTCAAGTGGTAGGTACTAAGTAATGATCTAGCTACTTTGTTAGTGTTAGATACAAGGTCTCTTTATAAGTCGTTTTCCTTGTTGATTTGCTTGACTGTAGTTATTGGGTTACTGGGTACTTGGAATTGCAAAAATAGGTATATCATTATGGCAATCAGTGAATTTGAGATAAAGCGAATTGAAAAAGTGGTGGGCAAAGCCGTCGAAAAGCGTCGTCCACCAGTTCATGTGCGAAATGAATTTGATATTGGCTTTCGTATTGATAACCAATCTGTTTTTATTTTTGAACGCCGCCAAGACTGGCGTGATAAATCTCAATACAACGAAATTGAGAATGCCAAGCTGACATGGGTGAAAACTCAAAAGCTCTGGAAAATCTTCTGGATGCGACAAGATCTAAAATGGCACAGCTATGAACCTACACCAACAGCTAAAAATATCGAAGCTGCTGTCGAAGTTATCATGAATGACCAGTATGGTTGCTTCTGGGGCTAGTCTTTTGCCCGCTTGGTAGCTGCGGCATTGCAGTCAAAGGTTTTGCGTTTGCTAAAGCTAGGGGTCCTATTTGGGGTCCCAAAATGATGGTTAAATGAACGATTTTTGAAGTTGAGAGGTGCTTGTGTTGCATGAGCTGAACCCAGTAAACACAAGGCTTAGAGAATAATATGAGCAAAAAACCAATTAACCGAAGATTCTCTGTCGCTCCAATGCTGGATAGTCACGCCTAATTTTAAAACGCGTTGATATATATGGGGATTTCGTTAAAAAGTGGCATTCGTTGTATTCCTATTGTGTTCCTCAGTGTAAGGATATTGACGGAAATATCCAGAAATAACCGATTGTTTTACCCCTCATTTAGCCTATCTTTTATAATTTCGATGAGTATGTTTGTTTCGTCATAATCTGCGACAGTGTACTTTGTTATATCAACCTTCAGGCGCTCTAAGACTCTGTTGTTGTTTAGCAAAGCCTGCTTTATGTAGGTCATAGTTTTCTCCTTCGCAATGGCCGCGACTTCGTCCGCCAACAACATTGCAGTGGCATTCATAATGTCGTAATCCTGCGCATCCATGTAATCTTGGTCGTAAAGCGCATCTGTTACAGGAGGAATTTTGCTGTAGTGTTTTATGACATAATAGATATCAATGGCGTCTTTTCCTTGATACTCACGACCTCGTTCAGTCCAGGCGATAAGTTTTAGCAATAAGATGCCTGCCGGAGATGCTACTTTTACACTAAGTTCAGGACTTTTTGACAGGGTAACGTCCCACGCGTTTTGATAGACTTCATCGAACCCTAGCACGCTCATGACAAAATCTTGTTTTGGCGGCCAAGTGATCTGGTCGTTATCGTCACTGACCCCACCAAACGGAATCAGATCGATCTCCCAGGGCAAGCCGTCACTGTCAGTCGTGTCTAGTTGATGTGCCTTCTTTGAGTGCGGCGTAAATCCCGCTTCTATCAGTGCAGTTCGTAACACTTCGTAATGCGCCCAATTCTGCACTTCGATACCAAAGTCCACATCTTTCGTACCGCGCTCGATTGTGGCGTTATAGCCGTGAACTAAGATAATATCCCGTGCAGTAGCCCCTACAATTAGCAACGGAACACTTAGCTTTGCAGCAATACCGTGGATTTGACTATATACCTCGACAAGCCCATTCGGCAGTTTTTCGGATACATCAAGCGAGGTAGTCATGGTAAATCCTTTTTGCGGTATCAAGATTACGAGGATCATCGCTGTTAAGTAGTTCCGCGTATACTAATAGTGGCGCGACATAGCCAGGTAACTCACCCGTAATTTTTTCGACTCCCACAGGCGGCTCTACAATTTTCAGTATATTAACGTCTTTCTCTTCAGCACTTAGTCGGCGTAGCCTGAAAGTTTTTAATAGGGCTTTATGTGCTTCAGTATCAGCATATATCTGGTATGTTTTTGGGGTAAGGTAATGAGTATAGGCATCAGCGGCGACCTCTCCGCCCCAGAGTGCTCCGTACTTATCTAGTGGTGCGTTACGAAGCTGCTCAATATTCTGAGGAACATATAGCTTTTGCTCCAGTTTTGCTTCCATGTTGTGTGGATAAGCGTCCAGCCATCGCGTTTGAAGCAGATCTTTTTCGTTGAGGACGAATCCCTTTTTCCCTTTTTCGAGAATAAATGTGAGTTGTTTAAGGTCATCTAAAACTTGTTTTACCGTGCCTAAAGCAATTTCAGCTTGCTCCGCAAGTACCCGCATTGGCTGATTAACAAGCTCAGGCTTCAATAACAACATCATGACCAGTTTCATGCCTTTAGGTTGAAACGCCTTTCCTGTTAGCTTTCGCGCGCGTTGTATTTGATGCTCTTGAGGTGGTTTCTTACCTCTAATATCGATATAAAAGGGAGGTATGTTGAGGTGCGCATTGCCTGCCATATCGAGATAATCGATTTGCAACTCTTGACAAAGCTCGGCAATGTTTTCATTGATATAGGTTGTGACAATAAGTGTTTTTTTGTTGTTGAAAATTATTTTTTCTAGTTGAAGCTTGTGTAGTCTGTGGCGAGTAAGCCTCTCCTTTTCTTCCACACACCAAGTATGTTTCTGGTTTCCGTGAATGATCGTCAGCTGTCCGTCCGTTTCCTCAGCATGTCGGGCATTGTGATGTGTATAAGTGACATTTAGCTTGGTATTCGCGGCTAATAGTTTCGCAGCTTCAGCTAGTAAGTTATCCATTTGTTCATTTATTTTTCATGTTCACTATTGTTGAACAGTACGAAAAAATGAACAGTATTGCAAC
>JALUXV010000567.1 GCA_027013165.1 Alteromonadaceae bacterium | reverse complement strand
TTTTTAAATGTTCACTTTTTGTGAACGTTGACTTTTAATGAACAAGAAGACATCCATGTCCAACATTTTTTAGGGGAGAAAGGGCGCCGCTAGAAACTCTAGCAGTAGTTTTCGCTCTTTTTCCTCAAACATGTAGGCAGCTTCAATGTAATTGAATGCGGCAATGTCTTTCTCATCTTGCGTCCAAACCGCTTTAAAAAAGCGGAAAAGAAGGTGCTCATTTTGGTACATGTAAACCTTGCAATCATCAATGAGCGTGAGTTCACTGAGCGAACCATTGAAATAAACAGAAATAGCCAGAAATCTACACTAAATTAAGTCGCTCATTTGAGTTATTTGATCCACTTCTGCACTTAGCTCTTCCACTGATTCAGCAATGATTTGAATACAGGTATCAACATGTTGTATTTCAGAATCAGTTAACTGCTGTTTAAGTGCATCAGTTTTGGCTAAATCAACAGATGCTTGCACGTGCTTGATCATTTGCTTCATCAACAATTGCAGACGAGGGAGTGATATACCAAATTGTTGGGCGAAGTCTGCCAACATGTAAGCAGTAAACGGGTGATTAAAATTACCAGCACTGCCTGCACCATATTCCCCTATCGACATCGCGAAATGGTTTGCCATGCCCGTAGCTATTGCCACATTAGCGTTTTCATCAGCTTGTCTTGCCTGGATCTCCCGAATGATGGCCTCAATATTTACTAAATCGTAAAATGGCGTAAGACTTAAACCCTGTTTACCCACAAAGAAACTGATGTTCTTACCGTGAGCATCATAGTTACGCACTAAAATATTAAAGGTCATCCAGCGTATAAGTTGCGTTTGATACGCTTCGGCATTAGTTGTTTTTACATTAAACAGCTTCACAAAAGACACACCATCACGAATATAAATACCGTCGCCTTCATCACCGTGTTGACGTTCGTATTTGTAGGAAGGGGGGAGGTTAGTTGCTTGGCAGCCATCAATAATGTGACGGCGCATTACACGCTGTTGCTCAGCTATTAACTTACGGTCAAAACGGTCAATGACAAATGCGCTAACTTCTCCATATTTCCGTACCGCCACCTCTGGTACATCGATGCCGGAATGTTTTGCCAGTAACATGGTAAATAACTCATTCACGGCAATAAAAGGCGCTTTACCCGTTTCAAACTTAAAGATCTTATTAGAGCAAAGCTGACCTTCACCAAAGCCTAATTTGCCATCTATCTCTAATAAATTAAGTTTATCTTGTACGCCCGCGACCGATAGTCTTGTTCGACCATCCCAATAGGTAATTGATTCTCCTGCATTCTTAAAACGAGCTAACTTTTCGATGAATTCTTCATTAGTGATTTCTCGAAATGAAGTTTTGGTTGCTTCATTACTTTGGCTTTTAAATGATAACGCGCCAGATGTATCAGCGCCGATGATCTTGATAAGCCCAAAGGTATTATTTTTGGAGATAGTGGTATTACTAGTGATCTCTTCTAACCCTTTTCCTTCAGGTAACAAGTTTTGTAGGAAGTTCCGAACCGCTCTGTGATTAAACTTACCGTTCAAAGGCAGGTGGGGCGAGATAGCAAAACCCTCTTTAATCCAATCAGGCTCGTAAGTTAAGGTTAATTCGGTTTCTGAGCCTACAGGAATTGTTATTGCTGCAATTCTACGACTATGACCAATATAAACGTTCAGTGTATTTAGATCAGTACCATTCATCACTTACACCTGTATCTGCTCTTGAAGTAGCATCATCGGAAAGTAGGCTAAATGAAAGACCAAGGTATTCCATTACCTTGAGAAGGTTCGCTAACTTTACATTGGTATCGCCTTTTTCTATTTTCACCAGCGTTGGCTTTGAAATAGACAATGCCTCAGATACATCTACGAGAGACAGCTTCATACCCGTTCGCTTTGCAGTGATCGCTTCAGCGAGCTGAGTCGGGGTAAAGCGTTCTGATAAGTTAGGCATCGTTGTTGCCTTAACCGCTTTACCTGTTCTGTTTGTCTTGGCAAGATTACTCATATAAGTTAACTATTATTTACTTTTAAATGTAAAGTAATGCCGAATCTTCTATAAGTCAAATATAATTAACTTATGGATTTTGAGAGATTTTTTCTCATTAAAAGTCAGTTATAATTTACTTTTAATAGCTAGTCATACTTCGGCACAGTAAACTGGTAGTTCGCCTCTGAAGCGTTTTTTGATAAGATAGCAGGCCATAGAAAGTCCTCTGATTTTGTCACCCCATTAGCCACTCTAGGGTTTGAATATTGACGAAAAACAGTGGAAATCACCGATTTTTAGAAAGGCAATTATTTTGCAAAAAAGAGCTTTAACTCCTTATAAAACAATAGGTGTGGCGTAATGGCTGCTAAAAAGTTAGATCGTCGATTCTCGGTAGCCCCAATGCTCGATTGGACTGATCGTCACTGCCGCTATTTTTTGCGTTTATTATCTCACAACACTCTTTTATACACAGAAATGGTAACCACTGGCGCGATCATTTTTGGCAAAGGAGATTATCTTGGTTACAACCAAGAAGAACACCCAGTAGCCTTGCAGTTAGGCGGGTGCGATCCGAATGATATGGCTAAATGTGCGGTGTTGGCGCAAGAGCGCGGTTATGACGAAGTAAATATAAACGTGGGTTGCCCGTCTGATCGGGTAAAAAACGGCAGCTTTGGTGCAAGTTTGATGGCGCGCCCAGAAGTGGTTGCTGAATGTGTGTCAGCCATGCAAAAGCAGGTAGATATTCCAGTGACCGTGAAGTGTCGTATCGGAATAGACGACATGGATGAGTACGAAGACTTTGCCAAGTTTATTGATATTGTTGCCAACAGTGGTTGCGACACCTTTATAGTTCATGCCAGAAAAGCGTGGTTACAGGGGTTAAGCCCAAAAGAAAATCGCGAGATTCCGCCACTTAACTACCCAAGAGTACATGCGTTAAAACAAGCACATCCAGAATTGTCTATTAGCATAAACGGTGGTGTTAAAACGATTGATGACACCCTAGAGCAGTTAACTCATGTTGACGGCGTAATGATGGGGCGCGAAGTCTATTCCAACCCTTACATTCTATCCACCGTTGATAGACAAGTGTTTAACGACGACGCTCACAACATTATCTCTCGTCGAGAGGCGGTGCTAAAAATGCAGGAGTATATTGAACGCCAAGACGACCCTTACTTTAGACCATGGCATGCAGCACGGCATATGTTG
>JALUXV010000566.1 GCA_027013165.1 Alteromonadaceae bacterium | reverse complement strand
AAATCTTCTATGTGAATTGCCTCTTGAACGTCATCTTCCAGCACATTGATATCGTTGAATGCGGTATTGTACTTGATTACATAACCTTCAAGGTCTGTAATCAGTGTTGGTGACGGTACAAGATCCCATTCATCGGTTTGCATCGTTACTTTAGTCATCCAAATAGTTTTGAATAGCTTCAATCACTAAATCAGGGTGGCTCATGTGAGCACAATGTCCCTTCACTGGTAACTCTACGAACTTATGGTTGGCTAAATTATTTTTAATGTACTCGCCAACTGTATTTGGTACCAGCGCGTCTTCTTTGTGGTGAATAACTAAACAAGGACAGACTGATTGTTTAAAGTCTTCTCTGTTGTCTGCGAAAAAAGTTGTTCGTGCAAAAACTTTTGCAGTTACGGGGTCCGTAGAGCAAAAGCTGGTTGAAAGCTCACCACTAACTTTTCCTCCAGTTTCTCCAGCTATTATAGGCGCTAGATAATTGGCCCAACCAATATAATTTTGGTCCATAAGACTGAGTAAACCTTCGAGGTCACTCGTATTAAACCCGCCTAAATATTCAGGGGGCTCATTCAGAAAGCAAGGTGTTGGTCCAATAAGGATGAGAGAATCAAACAATTCTGGTTTCTTGATTGATGCCACAATTCCCGCAGAACAACTCACTGAATGCCCTATAAAAACTACGCCAGAATTAAGATTAAGTGCTTCGCAAACATCAATGATATCTTGTGCATAACCTTCAATACTAGAATATTTTTCAATATCGAACGCTGAAACATCTGACTGTCCACTACCTACATAATCGAACAAAACTTGTTTTTGAGCACCTTCGAAAGCTGGTGTTATTCCGTTCCACATATCTTTATTGCAACCAAATCCATGTGCAAACAAAAGCGTTTGTTTATTTCCTTCTATGACAGAAACATTATTGCGAGATAAGACATTCATCAACCGCGTTCCTCAATTGAAATCAAGTACACTCATAACCGTACACCTTAAACTATCAAAATTAAATATTGAACCTATGGCAAACATTTAAGTGAGACTACGCTTAACATCTTTGTGTGTTCCATGTTAGTGCAAAAAATAGATGAAACCCTTATTTAGAAGGGAGGTTGGAATAATTAATTTATTTTAAATCAATAGGTTGGATTGTTAGGCTGCAAGCTTTTGAATGAATTGGAATTTGCATGTTATTCCGCACTACTGCCAAATTAGGTAACCCCTTTGTTGTCTGTATTTGAAAATATAACCAACCTGATTACTCTATGGGTGCCAATTTGGGCTATTGGCCCTTCATTTTTCTTAGCCGTTTTTATCCCGCTGTGGTTATCAAAAAAGCTTCTTTATGTGTATTTACGGCATTGGAATCATCCCGCCAATTACGAATGGCAAGGGGTTATTGTTCGTGCGAGTGCGCGTCCACTCACATTTCTTGCGCTCTCGTTAAGCTTTTTGGGTACGTCTGAGTTCATTCAAGTATACGATGAAATAGCCAACTCCTGGACGACACAGCTAAACGTACTGTCCCTAATTAGTACCATTGTTGCACTGTTAATTTTTGTGGATCATGTAGGGAGAATGAGCATCACTCGAATTATTGCAAATGGTGGTGCGCTTAAAAGCAGTGGAACGCTTCTAAGAGGCCTATTACGCGGACTTGTTATTGTTATTGGAGGGCTCATTGTCATGAGCTCTTTTGGCATCTCGATTACTCCTTTGATAGCGTCTCTCGGAATCGGCTCACTAGCGGTAGCATTGGCATTACAGCCAACCTTAGAGAATTTCTTTTCAGGGATTCAACTGCTAGCGGATAAGCCTATCCGCGTGGGCGACTACATTGAGCTAGATTCTGGTGAGCAGGGATTTGTCGAAAAGATTGGTTGGCGCTCAACCTGGATAAAAATGTTACCGAACAATGTCGTGATTATGCCAAACAGCAAACTGGCACAGTCAAAAATCATTAACTATTACTACCCTGAGAAGCAGTTGTCAGTGCCTGTGGAAGTGGGTGTACATTATGATTCCGACCTTGAGCATGTTGAAAGAGTTACCCTCGAGGTCGCCCGAGAAACACTGAATAGCCATAAGTGGGGCGTGCCCGAGTATGACACATTCGTTATTTTTACAAGCTTCGACAACTCAAGTATTAATCTTACTGTGATGCTGCGGGCACAAGAATACTTTAATCGTTTCTTTATCCGATCTGAGTTTATAAAAGCGTTACACAAACGTTATGCACAGGAAGGTATTGTGATTCCTTATCCGATAAGCGCTATTAATCTGCGTCAAGAGGGTGGAGATTCCCACCCATCAATTGATTCCGTAAGCTAGCATTGCCTCTGACACTTTGACAAAACCACCGATATTGGCGCCCTTCACATAATTTACGCGACCACTATCCTCCCCATATTTGAGGCAAGTCTCATGGATATTGCCCATTATCTTTTGCAGTTCCGTATCCAGTGCTTTAATTTCACCCACAGCACTTTGTACATCAGACATGTTTTCGAGTACCGCAACATTTCGAGTGGCACTGTCGCTAGCTATGGCGAAGTTTCACTTTCCTGATCTTTATAGTGATTAGTGGGGCGCAAGCACAAAGGGTGTAAGTGGTTGTGTGCATCCTTTCTGTTCTAAAACTCGGAGTGAGGCAGAGTTTTAATCCATACCACTCTGCTCTTAGCTAACCGTCTCTAGGAATTAAAATACGCTGCGTGCTGTTTTAGTTCTCCTGCGAGTACATTGAGTTGAACGGCAACATCTTGGTTATGTTCGAATAGATTTCGCGATACTCCACTCATGTCAGTAGCGACACCTATGACACTTTGCATACTGTGTTGCAGTTCGTCTAAACGCTGCAATTGTTGTTGCGATGCAGCAACAACTTGATTTACGTTTTCCATGGATAAGCGAGATTTATTTTCAATTTCAGACAAAAGCTGCGTAGAGCTTTCACTTAACGCTATGCCTTTTTCAAGCTGAGGAATGGTATCGGTCATTTTTTCCATGGTGGTGCTGGTTTCTTCTTGCACTTCTCCCAAAACATTGGCTATTTCTGCTGTAGCATCACCCGTACGAGCAGCCAGGTGCCGTACCTCGTCGGCAACCACCGCAAAACCTCTACCAGATTCACCTGCCCGCGCAGCCTCAATGGCGGCATTTAATGCCAATAAGTTTGTTTGCTCAGAAATATCTCGAATAGTGGTAGTGATACCACTGATTTCTTGGGTTCGTTTTTCCAGCTTTTTAATATTGTCTACCGCTGTATTCACGGTAGTAAAAATATTTTGAATCTCTTTTGCGGCTTCCGACACAGCTGTGCTGCCATCTGATGCGGATTGGCTAGCTTGCGTACTATTATCAGACGTCTGCGTAAGTAGCTGAGCAACGGTGGAGCCTTCCAGTTTTACATCGTCCATTTGCTGTGTGGCGATTTGACTGAAACGAGATTGCTGTGTGGCTAACTCACCTAAATTGCTGGTTTCTGACTGGGTTTCATTGGTTTGCAGTTCAATTTTTTGCACTGCATCAGTGATCCCTTGGATGGTACTAATTAACTGATTCTGTAACCCATTCAAAGAGTCCAACACACTTTTCTTTGGTGCGGTACGTAACTTCGTGGTTAAATCACCTGCGGACATTTTCTCTAATACCGATGCGATATAAGCGGGCTCACCCCCGAGTAAACGCTTGAAGCTGCGAACCAACGCCCAAATAATTAACAAGCTCACGCCAATAGCGATTACGGTGACGATTATCATTAAACTGGAAAACGACTCGACTGTCGCGCGCACAAGGTCGGTTTCACTGTTGTTTTGAGCTTCTTGGTAGTCAATGAATTCATTGATCACTTTCAGCCATTCGATAAATGCAGGCTTAGCCTGACTCATGAGTAACTGCTTGGCATTTGCATAATCACCTTGCGTACGCAGAGCAATAATTTCTTCAACCAATGGCAATGTTTGACTTTCTACACGCTGAATTTCTCTCAGTATCGACTTTTCGGTACTAGTACTACCGGCAATCATCAAGCGGTCAAGTGGGCCAGCTGATTGTGTGTAGAATTCTTCCAGTGCTCTAATTTCACCCACTGCACTCTGTACATCAGACATGTTTTCGAGTAACACAACATCTCGAATGGCAATGGCCCTATCGTGCACCGAACCGCGAAAGTTGATTGCGTATCGCTGTTTTACGCTGTTGACATCATTAATCACTGACATCTTGTCTTGCACATTGGAAATTTCTCGATTTCCTATCCCTGTAATCAAGACCATCATGGATAACACCAAACCAAACCCTAAAATCAGGCGGTGGCTTACTTTAAGTTGATTCATCATAGATTTCTTACTTCCTACATATCCAATAAACGCGATAGGCCAATATCACTTCAATGGATAACGGCAGATATGTAGAAAAGTTTACTTATGTCACATCTATTTGTATGACAATTATACAAAATAGGAATTTTTACCTAAAAATTGGACATTATTTTGGCATTGCACGAGTAACGATTGCCGCCACATCTATGTCAGAAGGGAGCGTTCCATACTGATGAAAATGAGCTGACATACGCGAACGAACAAAGGCATCGGCGATTAATGGTTCGCCGAACTGCAACAGTGTTGCACCCTGCCAACAAATTGCGAGCTGCTCCATCACGCGTCTGGCGTTAAATAATAGTTCGTCTTTATCTGCAAACTGACTAAGTAGATTATCCAGATAGGCATCGAATATCCCGTGCTTACCCTGAGCGGCTTGCAACTCTGCAATCAGTGCATTTAAGGTTTCTGGTTCGCGTTCCAGTACCCGCAGTAAATCAAGGCATTGAACATTTCCAGACCCCTCCCAAATTGCATTCACTGGAGCTTCACGATACAGCCTGCAAGTTACGTTTTCCTCTACATAACCCACGCCGCCAATGCACTCCATAGCCTCGTATGTGTGTTGTATAGCGCGTTTGCAGATCCAGTATTTACCAATGCCCGTTGCGCTGCGAATAAGCGCACTTTCATGCAGGTCGGCTAAATTGTCTAACGCTCGGGAAATACGCAGGCTTATCGCCAGGGCGGCCTCTGCCTCAATGGCCAAATCAGCCAGTACGTTTAACATTAGAGGTTGCTGGTGCAAGTTTTTGCCAAATACACTGCGTCCGGCAGTATGCCAGATTGCTTCTTTGGCGGCTTGCGCCATTAAGGCACTCGACCCCAGCATACAGTCGTATCGGGTCAGTGCTACCATTTGGATGATGGTGGCAATACCGCGCCCTTCTTCTCCCAATAGCCAGCCATGTGCACCGCGAAACTCAATTTCTGAACTGGCGTTAGACTTGTTACCTAGTTTGTTCTTCAGGCGCTGTACGTGAATAGGATTTTTAGTGCCATCCTCACGCCATCGAGGCACCAGAAAACAAGACATTTTGTCATTAACTTTGGCCAGTAC
>JALUXV010000565.1 GCA_027013165.1 Alteromonadaceae bacterium | reverse complement strand
TTTGCCAAACACCTTAATTTGGTCTGGTTCGGCGTTACAGCGTTCAGTAAAAAAGGCGGCAGCATCTGACGGTCTGGAAGGTATCTTAATATTTTCCTCGGTAGCAAAGACGACTTTTGCCGCTGACGATATCAATACATAAACTTGATACCCCGCATTGACCAATGACTGCATTAACGATAGTGCATACGGTGCGCCAGACGCGCCTGTGATGGCTAGTGTTACTTGTTTTTCGTGTTTCATTTAGCCATTGTCCTCGGCAAGTGCTTCTAGAATACGTTGATGGATACCCTCGAACCCACCGTTGCTCATGACTAGTATGTGATCATTGGGTTGAGCGATCACTTTCAACTGCTGAACGATGTCTTCTACCTTGTTATAGCAGTTTGTGGGCACTTTACTGCCTTTTGCGGCCCCATTCAGTGACCAATCCATGCCCGGTGGTTCATACAAATAAACGCGATCCGCGTTTTGCCAAGATTGGGCAAGACTGTGCTGGTGAACGCCCATTTTCATTGTGTTTGAACGTGGCTCTAGAACGGCGAGAATACGCTCAGAACCTACGCGGTTTCTGAGGCCCTCTAGGGTAGTTTCAATAGCAGTAGGGTGGTGGGCAAAGTCATCATAAACCGTTATACCGCCAATGTTTCCTTTGGTCTCCATGCGACGTTTAACATTTTTAAACGAACTCAGTGCCTCTATAGCATCACTCAGTGTAACTCCTGCATGGTGCGCGGCAGCAATAGCCATAAGCCCATTATTGATATTGTGTTCACCAATTAATGACCAGTGCACTGTGCCTACAACTTCACCCTTGTGAAGCACTTCAAAAACACTGCCATCTGCTTCGATACGGTTTGCAAACCAGTCAGTACCTAAAGTTTGACATTCGCTCCAGCAGCCTTTTTCCAAGGTTTCAGCAATGGCCTTCTCTTGTTCGGGATAAAGAATAAGGCCGGTTTGCGGCACCATTCTTACAAGGTGATGAAACTGGGTTTGAATAGCTTCAAGATTGGCAAAAATATCAGCGTGGTCAAACTCTAAATTGTTGATAACAAGTGTCTTTGGACGGTAGTGCACAAACTTAGAACGCTTGTCAAAAAACGCACTGTCGTATTCGTCGGCCTCGATAACAAAGAACGGGCTTTCCCCGATACGTGCTGACACACCAAAGTTTTCTGGTACACCGCCAATCAAAAAGCCGGGATTAAGCCCTGCAAACTCAAGGATCCACGCCACCATGCTACTTGTAGTTGTTTTGCCATGAGTACCCGATAAACCAATGACCCAGCGGTCTTTTAGCAGGTTGTCTAGTAGCCATTGTGGGCCGCTTGTATAGGGTAAATTGCGGTTTAGCACATACTCAACTGCCGGGTTACCTCGTGACATAGCATTGCCAATAACGACCATGTCTGGCGCTGGGTCAAATTGAGCAGTATCGTAACCTTGAGTGAGGGTTATCCCTAAGTTTTCTAACTGCGTACTCATAGGGGGGTAAACATTGGTGTCGGAACCCGTTACCTTGTGACCAAGGGATTTTGCAATAGCTGCAATACCACCCATAAAGCTGCCACAAATACCCAGAATATGTATGTGCATGTATCTATCTCGTTATTTTTACCGCGATTTATGCCTACTTTAACAGAACCTGAGTACAGCGCGAATAGGCTGGTATGTTGTGTGTGAGATTGGTTTCACTTAGTGCCAAAGGCGGTTACAATTAATAGGTGAGTGCAAAGTTACTCACGCAATCAGTCAAAAGCGGTCAACCTTTGTGATGTATGCAAACTTTTCCTACACGGTTTGTATTGTTGGTTTCGCAAAGAGGTACGGAAATACTGACGCTTGATTGATTGTTACCCTACACCCACAAAAAGGCTTAACCACACGATGAAACGTTTAAACTCACAACTGCAGAACGACGGTGCCCCGTTAGAACTCATCCTTCTTATTCGTACACTTTTAGCTGGCTGTAAAGAAATCTCTTTCCGTGTCAGTCAGGGTGCATTAGCAGGCGTACTTGGTTCGACCTTGTCTGAAAACGTACAAGGTGAAACGCAGAAAAAGCTAGATGTTATCTCCAATCAAATCCTCAAAGATATTCTGAGCGAATCAGGTTACGTAAAAGCTATCTCATCTGAAGAAGAAGATGACGTGGTAGCGTGTAACCCGGACGGTAACTACCTAGTAAGCTTTGACCCGCTTGATGGCTCCTCAAATACTGAAATCAACAGTTTGATCGGTACTATTTTCTCGATTACTCACGCGCCTCAGTGGATGGAACCCAGCGATCCTTCTGCATTCTTGCAACCGGGTACGCAAATGGTTGCGGCGGGTTACGTATTGTACGGGCCATCTACCATGCTTGCGCTAACTACAGGCCGTGGTACTCACATTTATACCTTGGATAAAACCCACGGTGGTTTCCTTTTAACTCATCCCAACGTACAAGTGCCCGAGCAAACTAATGAATTCTCGATTAACGCGTCAAATCAACGCCACTGGGAACCGTCGATGCAAAGCTACATCAATGATTTGCTAGCAGGTGAAGAGGGTCCTCGTGGTAAAAACTACAACATGCGCTGGGTGGCGGCCATGGTGGGTGATATTCACCGTTTACTATGTCGTGGAGGTATTTTTATGTACCCCTACGATAAGCGCGACCCTGCAAAACCAGGTAAACTTCGTTTACTTTATGAAGCAAACCCAATGGCGTTTTTGATGGAGCAAGCGGGTGGCTTAGCTAACACTGGTGATGGCCGCATACTTGAAGTTATGCCAACAGAAATTCATCAGCGCGTACCTGTGTTAATTGGTTCAAAAGAAGAAGTCGAAACCTGTTTGAGCTACAAAAGTAAATAATTAGGCGTGATACGCGCGGTTTTTGATGATGTTTTGTACGACATATGTCGTAAAGCATTTTTATTTTGCTGCGCTCACCGTATACTTACGGCCAACTGAATTAGTTATTATTGAAAGGACAATAGAATGAGCTTGAATGCTGTTCCTGCAGGTAAGAACCTGCCAGAAGAAGTAAATGTAATCATTGAAATTCCTGCCCACGCAGATCCAGTAAAATACGAAGTAGACAAAGACTCGGGCGCTATTTTTGTTGACCGTTTCATGGCAACTTGTATGCATTACCCAACTAACTACGGTTACGTTCCGAACACTTTGTCAGAAGACGGTGACCCAGTAGACGTATTGGTAATTACTCCATTCCCACTACTTGCAGGTTCTGTGATTCGCTGTCGTCCAGTTGGCGTACTAAACATGACTGACGAATCTGGTAAAGACGCAAAAGTGCTTGCTGTGCCAGTAGACAAACTTTCTACCATTTACCGTGGTGTTAAAGAAATCTCTGACGTTGAGCCATTGCTTCTTAAGCAAATTGAGCACTTCTTCGAACACTACAAAGATCTTGAGCCAGGTAAATGGGTTAAGGTAGATGGCTGGGCAGACGCTGCGGCAGCTAAAGATGAAATTACTGCAAGTGTTGCGCGTTACGAAGCAGAGTAATTTTTACTCTACCGTGTATAGTGGGGAAGGTATTGCTTTTCAGTAATTAACCCTTACACAGCACTTAAACGTATTAAAGGGTTCGTATTTGCGAACCCTTTTTAGTTGGTACGTTGCAGATAGGTTTGATAGGTTCATGCAAAAAATAAAAAATAGTATTACGACAGGCTTTGTAGCGTTTTTCTTGTTTTTCCATGCTGGCGTTACGAGTGACGATGCTGCCGTAGAAGTGTATTGGGAAGACCTAGTACCAGAGGGCTTCAACGAACTCACCGCGCCCCTCATGCAACACGACAGTCAAATGACTCAACTTCAACCCAATGCTCCTGTGGTTGATAAGTATGACGGTATGCGAGTAAAAGTACCGGGGTTTGTAGTACCGCTAGAAGGTGATGCCGATAAAATTACGGAATTTTTATTGGTACCCTTTTTTGGTGCTTGTGTTCACGTTCCACCTCCACCTTCCAATCAAATTGTGCATGTGACCTTCGAAGAGGGTATCTCAATAGATAACCTTTATGATGCGATTTGGGTAACCGGTGAAATGTCTACCGAAGGGTGGAAAGGTGACATTGCGTCTGTTGGATACCGTCTCTCGGGCGAGGCTGTTGAAGCGTTTTAATTGGTCTAATACCACCGCTACTGTTGAACAGCGGTGGTAACAGGTTTCAGCGTGCTGGAGACGGCGAGTAAATACGGTCCGCAGGGTTGAACAACAACCACGACGTAAGAATGTACTTATCGTTACTTACTGTAATATTACCTCTGTGGGTATGAGTAAAATACGCAGGTGCGATAACCATAGTACCTGCTTTAGGCTTTATTGACTTGTTCTGGTAAATAAATTCGGTCTCTCCGCCTTCCTCAACGTCGTTCAAGTAGAACATAAATAACAAAATGCGATGCAGGGCGTCATTATGTGGGTGTTGCGGATACACCTCCGAATGCCAATACGGATAACCCCCTTCACCAGCGGTATATCGCTGAGCGTTTACCTTACCTAAGCGAAAGAGGTATTTTACCAACCCAGCTAGGTTGGGTTTACCCACTTCCTCAAAGTTTTCACCAGTGAGTTTCACCGGTTCGCCAGTGTTTGGATGCTTTACAGTGAGTCCAATGGGACCTACAAGGGCATAGTAGTATTTCTCAATGTACTTAACTAATTGCTCTCCCGTGTATTGCATTACGGGTGGTATCAGGTCATTAAACTCAGAGTTATGACTGAACTGTAAATCAGTGCTGCGCTTTTTGTCTAAATCTACACCTCCCCCTGTTATTCCTTGTTTCAGGTTCGGGCTTTGTTCAAATCGTTCGATAATTTTGGTACAAAGTTCGGGTGACAGTACGTTATCGATAACTTCAATAAAATCAGTCATTCGCAATATCTTTTTTATGTGCTTCTAATTGCTGCTTTACACCAATTGGAATGGCAGAGGACCGTTGTGTTTGGTAGTCAAAGTGAACCATGGTGGTAACTCCCGTGGCACAAAGGACGCCGTTTTGCCAAAGCTCCTGGTACACATCAAAAGAACTACTTCCCAAACGACTAACAAAGGACTTAACCGTCACTGGTTTGCCATAAAAAATCTGCGCTAGAAAATCCACTTTGTAACTGGCCAATATAAGTGGCCAGTTCTGTAAATCTAGCGTGGGGTTGAACATGCGAAATACGGGCTCTCGAGCCGCTTCGAACCAGCCTACTAGCGCTGTATTGCTGACGTGGGCTAGGGCGTCTGTTTCGTAAAACCTCACGTCAAAGGTCATTTCCATCGGGGTGCTCATATCGGCTACCTTATTGTTGTTCTAATAATGGTTTTAGGAAGCGTCCGGTATGTGAAACGTCACTTTCTGCAATGGTTTCTGGCGTTCCTTGGGCAATAATTTGGCCGCCTCCAGAACCCCCTTCAGGCCCTAAATCAACTAGCCAATCAGCGGTTTTTAC
>JALUXV010000564.1 GCA_027013165.1 Alteromonadaceae bacterium | reverse complement strand
CCCATTTTTTCAATCGAAGAACAACGTCTGTACTTTTCTCTGAACGATGCGGAATTGGCAGTTTTTCGGTCAATTCGTCTCAGAGCTCATAGATGTTACTTTGGACCAGCGGGGGCATTTGAACGAAAACCTACGGTTTTGAATCCTGTGGCACCCTCGAAACCGTAGGTTTCCGTCAGATAGCCGCTAACCCGGCATTTGCCCTTAAAACTTGGTCATCTTTGGAACATTACTGAATATTCAATGCTGTGACAGCCTTTTTCATAGCGAACCCTGGAGTTGTTTGAATTGTCCTAGGATCATCGCCTTTTCCTGAAGAATTACCTTGTTCTCATCGGTCAGATACGTCACTTTATCCTGGATGGTTTTCACCTCGGTTTTGGTGGCCTTCAAAGCTTGGGATAACACGGCCAATTCCTTATCGACATCTGCTTTCTGAGCAGTGAGAGCTGCTATTTTTTCTGCCAATTGCTCATTTTTATGCTGGTATTCCTGGTTCTTCGTCATGGCGTCTTCAAGGTCGCGCTTCAGGTTCTGGGTCTCATCTACCTTTCCGTTCAAATCCCTGTTTAGCGTCGCATTGGTCTGTTCAAGTTTATCTGCATTGCTTTGTAACTGCGCATTGGCATCAAATAACTCGGACACTCTTGACTCAGCCTGGTCGAACCGGTGTTGCAGTTCCTGCATCTGGTCTTTCAACCCCTGGGTATCGATCCGGAACTGTTCGCGTTCTTGCTGACGGTCTTCGGCAGTGCGCTGCTGATAATGTTCAAAATGATCGCGGATGTCCTTATTTTCCTGCTTAAGTTCCGCAATACTTTCCTTTAATTCAGCGGTTCGCACAATGGCTTCGTCTCGTTGGGCCTCGGCTTTGACCACGCTGATACGCACATCTTCCAGAGACTTGTCTAACGCGCTTTTTTCTTTGTTCTGCCGTTCAATCTGGCTCTCAAGATCCTGTTGTCGGGCAGTAAGTTGCGCGATGGTGTTTTTGGAATCGGCCAATTCTTTGCGGAGTTCTTTATTTGACGCCTCAAATTCCTGACGGGTCTCCTCAATACGGTGGTCGGCCATCTGCTGTACCCGCTCGTGGAGTGATTTCACTACCTCCACCAGGTCATTCGGGAGTCCACCGATATCGGCTACCTCTCCGTTGTCTGATCGCCAACGCTTGAGCAGCGGCGCGATGGTGCTTTTGCTGCCGGTGCCCATATGTTCCCGCACTCGATCCACCGTAGGCTCCTGGCCTTGGGTTTTGATGGCTTCGGCGGCTTTGGCGACATCGTGGTAAGTGACTCCGGCGCGTGCCATAGGGAGATTTCCTCTCAAACTATTTAGTAACGTATTATGTAACACGTAATATAACATTATATTTATGCTTATCAAAGTTTCTTGAGTTTCAATTGTTAACCTTCGATAATAAATGTAAACGTTAGTTGGTGACGATTCGCTAGCTACTGCCGCTTGGACCATAACTAAGCTGCAAATCAAGCAAATACAAATCTGTTTAATCATAAATGGGGCTTCATTGTTCGTTGTTTAGCGGAATGATAAGTAAGCAATACGATTGGATTTATTAAACCTAGCCAAGGTAATTGGCAAACCTAAAAAACAATTTTTAACAGCATGTAAACACTATTGCAACATAGAGGAAAAGCGTAACTAAGAAATAAAAAACATAAAACCTATCTCTCAAGTCAGCTATAGTGTGAATTGTATGAGCATCCACATAGTTTACTCACAAATGTGAGGTACTATATGTGGGTAGTTACAGCCTAAATTACAGAACAAACATAAGGTTTCTATGCGCAAATTATTGATTTTATTAGTGGCCAGCCTTTTCTCGTTATTCGTCATCGCTCAAGATGAAGAAATCACTGAGGAAGCTCCCGTGGAATATGGTCCGCTTGACTCAAAGTACATGGGCACTCATGGTATGGTTTTAATGAATTCTGGTGGAAAACTGTTTGCGTCAAATCTAACAAGCTATGAATCCCCTCATAATGTTCAATTAGTTTATCGCGTTAGAGCATCTACTTCCGCGGTAAACATTATGGTAAAAGATGCAGACTTGGTGACTATTAAACCCGAGCCATTCAATATTCAACGACTCATGCGTGGTGAATCTATAACGCTAGTTGCCGATGTCTACTTAGGACACTATGATCGCGGTGCAATGATGACTCATGAGCAAATTGAGTTCAGTTTTGAAACACAAATGTATGTGAGAGAACTTACCGACCTTGCTCCATCAACTCGCACAAAAGTTTATGATTCGATAGATATTGGTAACGATGAACGCATATTGATTCATCAAATTACACAATCACCCAGTTATGATCAGCTAATTTTGCTATACACTAATCAGACTTGTCTGACTCAGTTCAATACATCGAGTGCCATCCCTCAGCAAGGGGAAACGTTTATGGCACTCAGTATGTGCGGCCCAATGAAGCCACTTTACTACGATGCTGAAGCGCTTCAGTAGAGAGAGCCCAGTTGAGGGCCCACCTTTATACGACGCACTAGAGAGGGAGTGATGGGCTTTTTACCGCACGCAGTAAACACATCCCTGTGGGCTCGGCTTCGGCATCCATGCCTCAGACGGCTGTAAAAAGCCCATCACTCCCTCTCTGAGCCTCTCTTTCGTCTTTGACAATGCCCTCGGTTTTGTGATGCTTATCACAGATTTAACCTTCATATCAGCGCTCACTTTAAACTCTAATATTAGCCTTTTGGTCGTGTAAACCATTGCAGGTTGTCACACCTAACGTTAACGTAGAAGTGATATTCTAGGGTCCACATATTGGTAATAATAATGAGAACATTTATAAAGGCTGCGATTGCAGCAAGCATAACGCTGACTTCAGCGGCCGTGTTTGCTGAATCTGACGACACGAAATTTAACAGCGCCACCTTCTCTGCAATGGAGCTTCGAAACATAGGGCCGGCTTATATGTCTGGCCGTATTGCAGACATTGCGGTTGATCAAAACAACCCTTCAACTTGGTACACTGCCGTTGGTTCTGGCGGAGTGTGGAAAACCGTTAACTCAGGTACTACTTGGACACCAATCTTTGATAGCCAAGCGGTTTACTCTATCGGTGATGTAACACTAGCGCCAAGTAACTCAAATATTGTTTGGGTAGGTACAGGTGAGAACAACGGTGGACGTCACATCAGCTTTGGTGACGGTGTATATAAGTCACTTGATGGCGGCCAAACGTGGAAAAATATGGGGCTAGAAAAGTCAGAGCATATCTCAGACATTATTATTCACCCTACCAACCCTGACATTGTTTGGGTATCTGCACAGGGTCCGCTTTGGACTGGCGGCGGCGAACGCGGTTTGTATAAAACCACTGACGGTGGTGAAACTTGGAACCAAGTGCTTACCACAGAAGATGAGTGGACCGGCGTAACTTCACTACTTATCGACCCTCGCAATCCGGATAGACTTTACGCAGCAACATGGTCGCGCCAACGTCTTATTGGTACCTATGTGGGTACGGGCCCGGGCGCAGGTATTCACATGTCTGATGATGGCGGTGAAACCTGGACAGAATTAAAAACAGGCCTTCCAACAGGAAACATGGGTAAAATCGGAATGGCGATTTCTCCGATGAATCCTGACGTAATTTACGCGACAATTGAAACGGACAATCGCGGCGGTGGCTTCTATCGCTCAACAGACCAAGGGGCAAGTTGGACCAAAATGTCTGACGAAGTGGGCGGCGGTACTGGCCCTCACTATTATCAGGAAATCTTCGCTGACCAACATCAATTCGACCGTGTTTATATTGCCAGTAACTACAGTAAAGTGTCTGACGATGGCGGTAAAACATGGACCCCTATCAGCACCGAGCGCAAGCACGTAGATGATCACGCCATGGCCTTCCACCCTACTGACCCAGATTTCGTATTGATGGGTTCAGACGGTGGCATTTATATGTCCCATGACCGCATGGAACACTGGCGTTTTATGGCTAATCTGCCAC
>JALUXV010000563.1 GCA_027013165.1 Alteromonadaceae bacterium | reverse complement strand
ATGGCGCTATTTTAACCAATTTTCTTGATTGCATTGTAACTAAATGGTAACCAAAAATTAAATTAAATGTTTACCAATATTGAATTTGCGGGTTACCAATATTATTCTCTTGTAAATCTAAGGTGATATTACTGCTGAAAATGACAATAAAAAATACATGTTCAGCGCTGGTATTTGGAGGATGAAAATGTCGCGCAAACGTGCCTTTTGGAAAATTGTGGAAGAATTGGAGCTGTCGGTAAAGGATGGGTTATTCATCGGGGGGAGTCGACTGCCCTCTGAACGAGAGTTAGCTGAAAAATATGAAGTCAGTCGACCTACTGTACGTGAAGCAATTATCGCTTTAGAAGTTAAAGGTATTGTAGAGGTAAGAACTGGCGCTGGTATTTTTATCAACCAAATTAAAGACGATGGACCAAACGAATTACCCATCAGTGCTTTTGAATTGACTCAAGCTAGAGCACTTATAGAAGGTGAGTCGGCGGCTCTTGCTGCTATGTCTATAAACACTAGCGAGTTGATTGAGTTGCACGGTCTAATGGCTGCAATGTCAAAAGGTGGTGACGATGAGAAGATTGATAAGCGCTTTCATATGACAATAGCCAGAGCCACAAAGAACGCAGCAATAGCGAAAACAGTAGGTTACCTTTGGTCCATTCGAGAGCAACAACCTATTATTGTTAACGCGTATAAATCGGTGTGTGATACCGAACACTCTCATATGTTAGAAGAGCACCAAGCAATCGTAGACGCACTAGTAGAAAAGAACCCAGAAGCGGCCAGAAAAGCGATGCATAATCATTTTAACCGTTTAATTAATGCATTGTTTGATATGAGTGAAAAAACAGCCTTGGACGAAGTAAGGCGAAAGTCAGAAGAAAATCGTGGCCGTTATTCATTAAATCATTTGCACAAAGCTAATTTGTCGAAATAGAACTTTCATCTCAGATCTCTCACTAGCTTAGCGCGATAGCTCAAATTAATTTGAATTTCTGCTCGGTATGTAAACATCTTGGTTGCGTAATTGAGCTGCTGCCATTATAATGCGTGCCACTACGAAATGGTGGCGGGCTCCCTCAAGTAATTAGGAAAGTAACGCCCCTATTTGCAGACGTTCACCTATCGGTGGTTTTACCCAGATGTTTGCAACTGCGTTTTAAGCGCAGTTTGGGTTCAGATTAACGCAAAAAGCCCCGCTAGTCCGGGGCTTTTTGTTGTTTTTAGCCCGAGGTTTTGACACGGTCAATTCGGGTGATGGCAGGTGGGCTTAAGGCCCTTTTTTTGTATTTGGAGGTTTGCATTGGCAAAACTTGAGACAAAACTAACAGAAATGTTGGAACCCGGTGTTGAAGCACTTGGTTTTGAACTTGTTGGTATCGAGTTTGTGCGTGCGGGGAAACATTCTATTCTTCGCGTGTTTATTGATCATGAAAATGGTATCACCGTCGACAACTGTGCCGACGTGAGTTATCAGGTCAGCGCGATATTGGACGTGGAAGATCCTATTAGCACCGAATACAACTTGGAAGTGTCATCGCCAGGTATGGATAGACCGCTTTTCAAAGAAAAGCATTATCAAGACGCAGTGGGCGAAGTTGTTCAGGTACGTTTAACTATGCCTATGGACAATCGACGTAATTTCAAAGGCAAGGTTTTGGCCTGTGAAGACGGAAACGTCAATATTGAAGTGGATGGCCAGCAGTTCCAGTTAGCTGTGGCGAATATCGAAAAAGGTAACGTTGTTCCCACGTTCGACTAATGGAACAGCACAGCTTTCATTGTAGAAAGCTTTTGTGAGGCGAAAATGAATAAAGAAATTTTGTTAGTGGCGGAAGCCGTTTCAAATGAAAAACAAGTGCCTAGAGAGAAGATCTTTGAAGCGTTGGAGTTTGCAATTGCCAGCGCGACTAAAAAGAAAAACGAAGGCGAAATTGAAGTACGCGTAAGTATCGACAGAACATCGGGTGATTTCGATACCTTCCGTCGTTGGCAGGTCATTCCTGACGATCAGGAACAAGAAAACCCGTTTGCGGAAATGACACTTTCCGCAGCACAAATCGACGAGCCTGAAATTCAAGTTGGCGATTACGTTGAAGAGCAAATAGAGTCAATCAAGTTTGACCGTATTACCACGCAAACCGCTAAGCAAGTCATCGTACAGAAAGTACGTGAAGCTGAGCGAGCGCAAATGATTGCAGAATACGAAGACAAAGTTGGTGAATTAGTGACGGGAACGGTTAAGAAAGTTAACCGCGACAACATTATTATCGACTTGGGCAATAACGCTGAGGGCGTAATTTATCGCGACGATATGCTTCCTCGTGAAACTTTCCGCCCGGGTGACCGTGTGCGCGGTCTTCTATACGTGATTCGTCCAGAGGCACGTGGTGCGCAATTGTTTATCAGCCGCACACATCCAGACATGCTGGTTGAGCTATTCCGTTTGGAAGTGCCAGAAATAGCTGAAGAAACGCTAGAAATCAAATCAGCTGCTCGCGACCCAGGTTCTCGTGCAAAAATTGCTGTTAAAACTAATGACAAACGTCTTGACCCGGTAGGTGCTTGTGTAGGTATGCGTGGATCTCGTGTACAAGCGGTATCTGGTGAGTTAGGCGGTGAGCGTGTAGACATAGTGCTGTGGGATGAAAACCCTGCACAATTCGTAATCAACGCAATGGCGCCAGCAGAAGTTGCATCAATTGTAGTTGATGAAGATAGTCATACCATGGACGTTGCCGTTGAGTCAGATAACTTGGCTCAGGCGATTGGTCGTAGCGGTCAAAACGTACGTTTAGCAAGCCAGCTCACTAGCTGGGAACTAAACGTAATGACTGTAGAAGATCTTAACAAGAAACACGAAGAAGAAAACGCCAAGGTTCTTGGTATCTTCACTGAAGGCTTAGACATTGATGAAGACTTCGCTTCTGTTCTTGTTGATGAAGGGTTCAGCACGCTAGAAGAAGTAGCGTATGTTCCAGTGAATGAGTTACTAGAAATTGACGGTTTGGATGAAGAAACTGTTGAGGAACTAAGAAACCGTGCCCGTGCATTCTTAACCACACGTGCATTGGCAGATGAAGAAACACTGGAAGGCGCTGAGCCTACAGAAGCATTGCTTGGCTTAGAAGGTATGAGTAAGCACGTGGCCTATGTGTTGGCCAGCCGCGGCATTACTGACCTTGAAGAATTGGCCGAGCAAGGCACCGATGATATCAGTGATATCGAAGAACTAGACGAAGAATCAGCAGGTGCGCTAATTATGGCAGCACGTAATATCGTTTGGTTTAGTGAAGAGTAAGGTCAACAGGGGGATTTACACGTAATGGCAGAAGTATCTATTGAAAAGCTCGCCAGTGACATTGGTACAAACGTTGACCGACTGGTAAGCCAGTTTAAAGACGCGGGTATTACAAAGAGTGCCGGCGATCAGGTTACCGAAGACGAAAAAAAGCAGCTTTTGGATCATTTAAGCAAGCAGCACGGCAGTGCCGCTGAGCCAAAGCGTATGACACTTCAACGCAAGACTACTAGCACGCTAAGTGTTGGTAAGTCTAAAGAAGTAAAAGTTGAAGTACGTAAAAAGCGTACTTACGTTAAGCGCACTGATGTTGAAGAACAACAACGTTTAGCCGAAGAAGAAGCTAAGCGTCAGGAAGAAGAGCGTTTGAAGCGCGAAGCGGAAGAAAAAGCCGCCGCAGAGGCAAAGAAAGCCGCTGAAGAAAAAGCGCGTAAAGCCGAAGAAGCTCGCAAGGCCGCTGAAGAAGAGCGCGCACGTCGAGCTGAAGAAGCGAAGAAAGCTGCTGAAGCACGTAAGCAAGATGAGCCTGAACTGACGGAAGAAGAAAAAGCGGAAGCTGAAGCTGCGCGTCAGGAAGAAGAACGTCTTCGCAAAGCGCAGGAAGAAGAAGCGCAGAAGAAGCTAGAAGAAGAAGCGAAGAAAGCGGCAGACGAAGCCCGTAAACTTGCTGAAGAAAACGAGCGTCGCTGGAAGGAAGAAGAAGAGCGCCGTAAGAAAGCTGAAGCTGAAGAAGTACACCTGCACTCGAACCGCTACGCGCAAGAAGCGGAAGACGAAGAAGACATGCAAGTTGAACGTTCTTCACGTCGTCGCCGTAAGTCTAAGAAAAACGCCGGCGAACATTTGAAGCAAGGCTTCAACAAGCCTGCTCAGCCAGTAGAGCGTATTGTTAAGCTAGGCGAAACCATTACTGTTGGTGAATTAGCTAACCGTATGGCTGTTAAGTCTAACGAAGTCATCAAAACAATGATGAAGATGGGCGAAATGGCTACCATTAACCAAGTGCTTGACCAAGATACTGCGGTACTTGTTATCGAAGAAATGGGTCATAAGTACGAATTGGTTAATGACAACGCCCTTGAAGAAGAATTGTTGGCAGATGGTACCGACGGTGATAAGTCACCGCGTGCGCCAGTAGTTACCATTATGGGTCACGTTGACCATGGTAAAACGTCACTACTTGATTACATTCGACGCGCAAAAGTTGCCGATGGTGAAGCGGGCGGTATTACCCAGCACATCGGTGCATACAAGGTTCATACTGACAACGGCGATATCACCTTCCTAGATACTCCAGGACACGCAGCGTTTACCGCCATGCGAGCACGTGGTGCAACTGCCACTGATATCGTTATCTTGGTTGTGGCTGCTGATGACGGCGTAATGCCGCAAACAAAAGAAGCGGTTCAGCATGCTCGTGCTGCTGAAGTGCCTCTTATTGTTGCAGTGAACAAGATGGATAAAGAAACTGCCGACCCGGATCGCGTAAAAACTGAACTTTCTCAGTTAGAAGTTATTTCAGAAGAGTGGGGCGGTGAGCACCAGTTCTGTAATGTTTCTGCGAAAACAGGTATGGGCGTTGATGAGCTTCTAGAAGCGATTAACCTTCAAGCAGAATTGCTTGATCTTCAAGCAATCGAAGATGGTCCGGGCCGTGGTATTGTTATTGAATCACGTCTAGACAAAGGCCGTGGTCCAGTAGCGTCTGTTCTTGTTCAGGAAGGTCAGCTTAAAGCCGGTGATATCCTTCTTTGTGGCGAAGAGTACGGTCGTGTTCGTGCAATGCGCGACGAAAACGGTAATGAAATGAAAACCGCTGGTCCGTCAACTCCAGTAGAAGTACTTGGTTTGTCTGGTGTTCCAGTAGCGGGTGAAGATGCAGCCGTAGTTAAAGACGAGCGTAAAGCTCGTGAAGTTGCCGCTAAGCGTCACCAGAAGAAACGTGAACTTAAACTTGCTCGCCAGCAAAAGGCTAAGCTTGAAAACATGTTTGCTAACATGGAATCTGGCGATGTGAGCGAACTGAACATTGTACTTAAAGCGGATGTTCAAGGTTCTGTTGAAGCAATTTCTGATTCACTCGTTAAGCTATCTACAAGCGAAGTTAAAGTTAACATCGTTGGTAGTGGTGTGGGTGGTATTACTGAAACTGACGCAACCCTAGCGGCTGCATCAGGAGC
>JALUXV010000562.1 GCA_027013165.1 Alteromonadaceae bacterium | reverse complement strand
TGAGTCTCAGGCAATAAACGAGGAGCGTAGTTTGGTTATTCCAAATTAGTAACGAGTGAAGCAGCATGAGACTCACTTGGATGAACCTTTCAGGCAGCGATTGTTTGTCATTTATTCGGCGTCACTACTCACTTATGTAGATGACTACACGACGTGAGTACTTCCTTGCCTAAATGACAAACACTTCGCTGCAAAAACGTACAGCAAAGGTCAACACGCTCTAGTTACGATACAAGGTTTTAATTAAGTGATAGCCAAAGCGGGTTTTAACTGGCCCGTGAACAGTAAGGATCTCTTTTTTAAATACAACGTCATCAAAGGCTTTAACCATTTGACCCCGGCGAAATTCACCTAGGTCGCCACCTTTCTTACCCGACGGACACAACGAGTGGCGCTTAGCCAAGGTGCCGAAGTTCTTACCCTTTTGTAATTGGATAAGTATTTCTTTTGCCTCTTTTTCAGTTTTCACCAAAATGTGTAGTGCTGCTGCCGTTGCCATTAGGGCCTCGTGTTTCAAAAGTCGATGTAAGGCATATTATACCTCACATCGTTTTGGGTTTTCTAACCTAGTGTTTCGCCAAAATAGGCACTATACGTTCCGCGGTAATTTGTTGGGTAATGTCATTGCGCTCATGGGCGGTCACTACCACTATCAAATCTAACTCTTTAATCACTATGATGTACATGCCACCACCACCCTGTGCCGAAAAGGTATAGTATTGCTTGTGGCCATAGCGAAGTTCCGTTCCCCACCAGAAAAAGCCATAGCCTTGTTTGGATACAAGATCGCCACCTCCGTATATGTCATCATCGCCCGTCATAATTTGTCGACGGGTAGCTTTATCTAAATAGGCTTTGGAAATAAGCTGTTCGCCCTCCCAAACGCCGTCATTAATGACTAACATTCCCATCTTAAGCATATCGCGAGACGTTACACTCACTCCAGATCCTGAAACAGGTAAACCGCTGGGTGCTGTTCGCCAGCCATAGTTTGTAATGCCCAGCTTGCCAAATACTTCATTGGTAACAAACGCTCTAGCACCGCCTGGCACCACAGCATCGATAACTTGCATAACAAATTGCGGCCCAATACCGTAATTAAACACTTGGGTTTCGTCGGTAATTGGCGCACTTTCTTCTAATATGGCTTGGATCTCACCTTGCCCTGTTACCCGTTGCGTATCATCAAAAAGGTTGTCCCACACTTCCTCTTCAATCTGAATACCCGTTGTCATGGTAAGCGCATTAAAAAGTGTGACCTTTTCAGCACCACTGACTAATTTGGTTCGGTCGATATTTTCTAAAAAGCTAATGACCGGTTTATCTAAATCAGCCATGGTTAAATAACCCAACTGAATAGCTCGGCCTAGGGCAAGCGAGGTATAGCTTTTGGTCGCTGATGATTGGGGATGAGACAAATCAACCCGCCCACGCTTAAAATAAGACTCAAACAACAGTGTATTATTTTTTGCGATGAGCAACGAATCATAAGCGCCCTGCTCACCGGTAGAGAGTTCTTGCGCTAGCGCAGCAATGGCTTTGGCATCATCACCTTGTAAGCTTCCCACGGGAATCCCGTCATCTCGCATTTCGGGCGACGTGGAAATATAGGGTATAGCCAGTTCAGAGATATCCATAAATCTGCGTTCAATTTCTGGCATGCGCCAGTGTTTGATCGGCGCTTCTTCAGCACTGACTGTTGGCGCTGTAGCGCGAGTTTCTGCCAACACTATGTTGCTGTTCAAGCTAGTAACAACCGCAACACACAAACCAAGTAACCCGGCACGTCGAGAATATAGTTTTACCCTCATAACTCCTTCCTTATCTTCATTGATAGCCAATCCTGATATTGGCGCTGTTCATCGAATTTGTGTTTTCAACATACGCTTACTGGCATAAAACACATGAAAACGGCCTGATTTTTTGCTGATTTTTGAGTGATCACTCGCACTTATGTTCTTATCAAGGGGTTATAGTGATACCGTAGCTATCGCAGAAGTTACTCGATAAGAGCAAAAGTACTCGGTTGAATACATACTTGAGGTTTTATGGCAGAACAATATTGGATTGGCGGCTTTTTTGTAGACGTGTCGCGCAATCAAATTACCCATAATAAAACTGCACAGACAATCCCTCCAAAAGCCTTGGCGGTACTCACTTACCTTGCCCAGCGACAAGGCCAAGTAGTTAGCCAAGAAGAGCTCATGGATAATGTTTGGAAAGACACGATTGTTTCTCCTAACTCATTACAGCGCTGTATAGCACAGCTACGTAAAGCCTTTGGTGACGATGGTAAATCGCAAGACTTTATTAAAACCCATGCTAAAAAGGGCTATAGCTTAGAAACGGATATTCGTTGGGAACAGGCAACCACCGCGATAAAAGATGAAGTAACACCAGCGCCCAACACAAGGTCAGATAGAGCTAAAAATAAATGGTTTGTAACCGCCTGTTTGTTTATCGCTATTTTCGCAGGGCTTATTACAGCACTCAATGCGCCGCGTTCTTCTGATAGTTTAGTGATTAACGACATTCGTCTGTTAACCTCTACCGATAACCGAGAACTCGCCAGCACTTATACGCCAGACGGACAGTACATTGTATTTCAGCGTTTTCCCGAGGTGCTGTGTACCAGTAATTTGTGGGCAAAGCATATTCAAACCCAAGAAGAGTTTCAGTTAACCCAAGAGTTAGGCAATTATGGAAACATTTCGTTTTCGCCCGACGGAAATACCCTCACGTTTATTGAACAAAACAATTGCACACCACCTGCTCAGCAAAAGGACTGTTTTAGCTTACAGCGTCTCGACTTTGCAGCAGCCCTAAATGCCCCCCAATCACCCACCACGATTGTGGAATGTACTAACACTGAAATACGCAACCCTATTTGGTTAGATTCAAGCACTCTTGCCCTAATGCGTAAAGAAAACCAACGCTGGCAATTGATTCGCTACAATATTGAAAATGATTCCACGAATATTCTGCACGAGGTGATTAATGGCAGTGTGGTGTCGTACGACGTGTCTAGATCAAACCAAGAGATAGCCGTTACCTCTTTACACTCCGACAACAGACTTTACATTGAAAAGGTGTCCTTTGATGGTGAGCTGTTATCGAGTCATATCGTCGACTTTCCAGAGGATATTCCCAAATTCACTTTTATTCACCCCAACTTTTCACCTATCGAAAATCAGCTTATCTTTAGCACGGGCAAGCAGTTGTTTACACTAAATTTTGAGGGTGAAGTGTCTAAAGTCAGTCTGCCCCTTACCGATGCTATTAGCACTCCAGAGTTTCATCCTGATGGGCAAAAAATGATCGCCATCAAAGGGCATTATGACAGCGATATTGTGTCTATTCCTTTTGCTGACCTACCCAATCAAATTGGGCAGCTCAACAACAATGTCATTGTACGTTCAATGCTTGAGGAAAACCGAGGGAAATTCCAACCCAATGGCAACGCCATTGCATACTCTTCTGAAGGGGATGGCACCTCTCAAGTGTGGCTTTCAGATCTCAATAACAGTGATTCTAATTCACAGCCACTCAGTCAGTTCCCGGTTAACACTTATGTGAGAAACCTATTATGGTCGCAAAGTGGTGAACGTTTGCTGGTGAACGGGTCGTCTCAACTTTTCACGTTACAACTCAATGGCGATATACAGCCCTTGGCTGTAGAACACGCCGTTACAGATTTGTACCACTGGAACGAAAGCACCAACACTGCACTTGCTAATATTCGAATTAACGGCGCATTGAAACTAGCAGAAGTTGATCTATTGAATGGCGACGCAGAGGTATTGACTAACGCACTAGTTAAATGGGCTGGGGTATTGAACAACAACCAAGTGATTTTTATGGATAGCCAAGGCGTATTTTGGCAAATAGGTGCACTAGAAGCAGCAGTGATTCCAGCGCTCGAAGGGCAGGGCAGCGATCAACGTGCAGTCATAAAGAACAACGTAATTTACAGCATCAATGATAGCTTTCAGTTGTGGTCGTACAATATTAACACTCAGGAGTTTAATGTATTGGCACAGCTACCAGACGAAGTCGACTACATTACCGACGTAAGCGACTCACATATATTACTTACCTATAGAATAGCGGCCAGAAAAGACGTAGTGGAGCTTACACTCGAACAACAAAGGTAAAAATGCACAGTAACTGATCACGATAGCTACAAAATCAGAAAGAAATCAGGTGGAAATCAAGCGTTAAACTCGCAGCTCACTATAGTAGGCACTTCAATTACACCAAGTTACGAGTGCACTATGATTAAACGCCTACTATTAGTTGCTTTGGCCCAACTACTGTTCTGCCATAATGCTTTAGCGGCCACACAAGCCTACACCATGCCCAGAACCCATGTGGTTCCTATCACTAATTCAGTCACTGGCGGGCAATACGAACTCTATATCAAACTTCCAGAAAACTATTACACAGAAACAGACGACACAGATACAAACAAAACTTACCCAGTTATTTATACCACCGATGCCTACTGGCACATGGACTTATTGTCTGGCACCACTGAATTTATAATGTCCGAAGTCATTCTAGTGGGAATTTCATGGCAAAAGAACATGCCTGAAGCGATTGATTACGGACATCGCAGAGCCTTTGCCAGCCGCTTTAGAGACTACTCGTTTGTAGCGCACGACAAAGAAGATATCCAAGCTAAGTATCAATTTGGTCAGGCAGATACTCACCTTACCTTTATTCGCAATCAAGTTATGGTCTACGTGGAAGAAAACTACCGCGCTAGCATTGGTGAAAATACCTACTTAGGGTATTCAATGGGCGCAGAATTCGGCGCATATATTTTACTTTCGCACCCAGATACCTTTAACCATTATATTCTCGGCAGCCCATCCCTAGAGTTTACAAGCTTTGATTATCTTAAAGCGCTAAATGCAAGCACGGCTGAAAAAGCTGATGATATACAAGCTAACGTATTCGTTTCCATTGGCGAACTAGAAGAATCACGTATGGACCTTACCCAGCAGTTTAGTGCGCTACTTAAGGGCAGAACAGGTAAAGGGTTGTCAGTTACAGGTCTGGAAGTGGTTAAAGATTCTGATCACAGCACAGCGGTACCAGAAACTTTTACGCGAGGGATTAAATGGTTGAAGCGTTTAAGTCAGGAGCAAGCGCCTGAATAGCTTCCGGCGCTAAGTCATTACTAAAAGTATACGTTAAATAGCCACTATTTACCGCCGACTTGATACGTAAGGCTTAGCGTAAGCCGTTCCTTTATGAATAGATGATTTACTCGCTAGTTTATCGTTGTGATTTTTTCCATACAACCAAAGACCTAAGGTTATAACCAGTACCATCAAACCAACAACTACGCCTTGTGTTCCGTACTCTTGAATCATCTCAATATATATTGAACCGGCTCCCAGCAAAAAACCAATACCTGTAACATAGTTCCCATGCCCAGTAAGTCGCGAAAGTGAAATAATGAACAAAAGACAAGCAATTGAGCCTATCGTCAGAGCCATGTAGTAAAAAAGTGAGGTTAGCTCTGTTTGCGTTATTTGATGCTTGATCTCGCCACTGTCAAAGCCCAAATAAAGGATAAATGTGGCAAGTCCCCCGATTAAGAATACTAATGGCAGTAGTATTCCAATAAGCTCCCGAAAACCGACATGAAACTTCCCCAGTAGCACATTTAGCGCCGTGGCTATATGTTTGGTGCAGGTATCAAATACTGCCAAAGGAAAACCAATGACTGCCATCCAAAATGGAAACTCTGTAATGTCTAATCCCACTTTTTCCAGACTCAGAAGCGACAACTGCTCAATAGCCTCCTTCAATGCTGGCACTACTATTTCCAGCTCTATCAACTGTGACATTAATTACCACCTAATGAATAGCGATGCTTGGCTACTTAAAGCGTGTACTTTACTGATTCACCAGCAATTTGTATAACTCCCTCTTTGACAAGCTCTTTGATATACATGTCAACATCAATCGAAGTATTGCCTTTAACCTTCATAAAGCTTCCTATGTAGCTGCCTAAACTCTCTAATGTTTTCGGCCGATATTGAGAGGAGCTATTGATTATATTGTGAATCAGGTGTGCAGTGGTCTTTTTCTCGCCTTTAACCCTAGAGGGGCGAGGGATGTTTTTAACCTCATGACACCATCCAACCCGCTTACAACTTCTGCCTGCTTTATTTATGTGCTCTATTAACGCTTTATAACCTTTGTCATTGCTAACTACGTCAAAGCATACATTTTCAGGCGCTTCTTGCTGATATACCCCCAAATAGTAGGCCAAGTGTAAGTCGACATTATTTTTGCTTACCCTCTCTACTCTGAGGTAAGAGATATCAACCAGCTTATTGGTAGTGCTAGTACCAAAATTTAGCTGACTTTGATGAGCCCCCGCCAAGACAATAACCTTCTCATACGCAGCTAAATTGACCCTATCTAAATTTCCCACGTTTTCATAATCAACAAACGCCCACTTCATCGACACTCTCCCAAATTCAACTGCTGTACCGACTTATATGTACGTATGAAACAAAAATTGCACCCCACTATTTCCACTTATTAAAGGCTAGCCTATATTTGAAAGGTAGGCAGACCAGCTAATGAGAACTAAATCGTATGACCAATTCCAATGGGGAATACTTTCCTCAAATCGAGCGCTACAAAGGGCCGCGCCAATGACAGTAGAACATTTACCCCAAATTACGTATTTTTATGAAGGCAGTGTTTACCCATTTATTGGTGATGCTGACTTAAAAACCTTGATAAGGTGGCGCAAGGAAAAAGAAGACTCGGGAATACCCATTGCTTATAACAAAGACGCACGAAATACCTATTTTCAGCATATGGCGTGTATGGAGCAGTGCATTAGAATACTCTTTTCAAATCCAACGCCTGAACACGCTCAAACAAAATTACAGGAACGCGAAGAAAAACAAAAAAACCTAGTGATCAGTAGACTGCTGTAATGAAAAGGCTTGGCTTTCCACAAGTGGTTCTTTTTCCCAATCCAAAAATTCAACTTCAAAATTTGGTGCCGCTCTATTCAGAAGCTCTAGAGCTTCACTAGGCTCCATTACTGAGCAAGGCTCTTGTCTTTCCGTTCTCATTAAATAACCCAGAGCGTTCATGCCTTCTTTTGACGACATAAAAAAGTAGATCCAATGCCAAGAATTTGCATAAAGAGAAAGGCGATCTTGCCTTGTACCATCTCTCCACATTGATTCCATATTAGCTAATTGCCAAAAATCAAAAGAGCTATAGCGAAGCGACAAATCGTTATCGACCCAACTTGGCTGGTGCGCAACTACTGGTGAGTCAAACGAACCGCCTATTTTCTCAAAATATTCTGCTACCCCCTCATTAAGCCAACTTGGGGTAGCGCCAATCAATGCGTGGTTAAGCGCGTGAACAAATTCGTGAATACTCGTTCTAAGCGCCTGTTCTTCGTTATCAAAATGGACGGTCGCCATTACCGTTTTATGCGAATAAACCCCTGCGCTTCTTCCAGCCAAGTCAGGAGCAAAGCTTTCAACAAATCCCTCATACTCGTCACGCTCTTTGTATATCAACATATTAAAGTTTATACGGCGTAAGTTTCGTTTACCGATCAGGTCTGCGTAAAAATGAAATACCAGCATTAATCGTTGCTCTAAATCCAAAATAAACGATGTAGAAACAGCATCCCCGGTAATATTTAGCTCAAAAAAATCGGTTACTTCTAAACTATCTTCATCTTTGATGAAACCAAGATTTGGGGCTTTACAGGCATCACCGTTCAACTCATAACCCACGCGATGATAGGGCGACAAAAACTCGGACTGCACGTGATTATGCTCGTATTCAGGTACTGTGCTCGCTTCAGTGTTGGTTGGACTAACCAATACCTGTGGCTGAGCTGGCGGATAATGGGTCGACTCTCTTTTAGCTTTTACTTCAACCACAGAAGGCTCGTTGGTGAAAGGACCATGCCACTTCAAAAATGCATAAAGCAGTAAGGCAATAACAGCCACTGTGAGTATGGGTTGTTTGTCATTCATTGGAATCTAATAAACAGCGTATAGTAAGTTTGGTTTTAAATCGAATCACTACCTTGCGATAGGCAAGCGCTCTTTATCCATTAATTTTCGCCTAAGGGCGATAAGCTCAGTTCGCTAGGTACGTTGTGCTCTTCAATGTACTGGCAATCTATGAGTTTACGATTGAGCTGCGCTTCCATTCGATGCTTTACCAACAACACTTCATTTTGCTTTTGGAGATGCTAATTTGATTCGGCTTTTTGTTGTTCTAAATACGCTGCAACATCTTCATTTTGTACCCGAAGGTAAATGTCTTCTACCGAAATAGTAAAATCTATCGACTCAAAATGAATTTCTTCCCCTAAAAAATAGTGGGTAGAACGCCAATCATCGCTTTTTCTGTAAACGGTGACATCTGCTACATCTTGCTCAATAAGCACGTACTCTTTAAGAGTAGGAATATTGATATATTCAAGCAGTTTTTTCTTTTTATCCATTTTTCGAGTAGAGCGAGAAATAACCTCAACAATTATCACAGGGCTTTCTGTGTAATAAGGTTCAGAATCATCAAAATCACAATCAACTAAAACATCTGGATAATAAAAGTTATCACTAGCGCGGACTTTCATATCAGAACCAAAAGGCTCACAAGGTGTACCTTTTAGATGATTCCCCAGCTCTCTAGCAACATTTTGGCAAATTCTTTCATGATTAGCGCTTGCTCCGGCCATTGCATAAACCTGACCATCAATAAGCTCATGTTTAACAGAACTTTCTAGCTCTCCTTGCAAGTAGTCTTCAGGTGACAATACTTTGTCTTTTCGGGCAACTGGCATTGTTCACTCCCAAATATCAACTAAACGTAAATCCATTAAATTGACATTGTTTAAAATGTCAATTGCGGCTCTTATAGACCTCATGATAACCAAAAATCTCACTTATGTACCGAGCTTAATTATTGATCTCCATAACGCAGCTTATTCAATCGATGTCGAGCACAAAAACAAGGACAAGACTAGATCTCACAAGCTTATAGAGAGCTAATTATGAGCTGTTGAACTTAGAGTTAGCTATTGGGAAGCTGATGGAATATCGTAGAAAAAGATTAAGAGGAAAGTGTGAAACCAACCGTGACACAAAACGTACCACAGTTGGTTTCGATAGGCTTCTAAGTCATTGATTTATAATGACCCTAAAAGCGGGGCGATTCTTACATCATGCCGCCCATACCACCCATGCCGCCCATATCAGGCATTGCAGGAGCAGCTTCGTCTTTAGGTAGGTCAGCAACCATAGCTTCGGTAGTAATCATTAGTGAAGCAATTGATGATGCGAACTGTAGTGCAGAACGAGTTACTTTAGTTGGGTCAAGAATACCCATCTCTAGCATGTCGCCGTAAGTGTCGTTACCTGCGTTGTAACCGTAGTTACCTTCGCCGCCTTTCACTTCGTTAACTACTACAGACGCTTCCGCACCCGCGTTTTCAGCGATTTGACGTAGTGGAGCTTCCATCGCACGTAGCGCTAGCTTAATACCGTGTGTTTGGTCTTCGTTTTCACCAACAAGGTCACCCAGTTTTGCAGTTGCGCGAACAAGTGCAACACCACCACCAGCAACAACGCCTTCTTCAACCGCTGCGCGAGTTGCGTGAAGTGCATCTTCAACACGGTCTTTCTTCTCTTTCATTTCAACTTCAGTAGCTGCACCAACTTTAATTACTGCAACACCGCCTGAAAGCTTAGCAAGACGCTCTTGTAGCTTCTCTTTGTCGTAGTCAGATGAAGACTCTTCAATTTGCGCACGAATTTGCGTGCAACGACCTTGGATAGCTTCTTCTTCGCCGTTACCGTCAACAACAGTTGTGTTGTCTTTGTCGATAACCACGCGCTTAGCAGTACCTAGGTCTTCTAGTTGCACTTTTTCAAGCTCAAGACCAATCTCTTCAGAGATTACTGTACCGCCAGTTAGGATAGCGATATCTTGAAGCATTGCTTTACGACGGTCACCAAAACCTGGTGCTTTAACCGCAGCAACTTTAACAATACCGCGCATGTTGTTAACTACTAGTGTAGCTAGTGCTTCACCTTCAACGTCTTCTGCAATGATAAGCAATGGCTTACCTGCTTTTGCAACGCCTTCAAGGGTAGGTAGAAGTTCACGGATGTTAGAAATTTTCTTATCAACCAAAAGAATGAACGGGCTGTCTAGTTCAACGGCACCGCTTTCTTGATTAGTGATGAAGTATGGAGATAGGTAACCGCGGTCAAACTGCATACCTTCAACAACGTCTAGTTCGTTTTGAAGTGCTTGACCTTCTTCAACCGTGATAACACCTTCTTTACCTACTTTTTCCATTGCTTGAGCAATGATGTCACCTACTTCTGCGTCAGAGTTTGCAGAGATAGTACCTACTTGAGCGATAGACTTGCTGTCCGCACACTCAGTAGAAAGGGCTTTAAGTTCTTCAACTGCTGCAACAACGGCTTTGTCGATACCGCGCTTAAGATCCATTGGGTTCATACCCGCAGCCACAGATTTAAGACCTTCAGTTACAATAGCTTGTGCTAAAACAGTTGCAGTAGTAGTACCGTCACCCGCTTCGTCGTTCGCTTTAGACGCTACTTCTTTTACCATCTGTGCGCCCATGTTTTCGAACTTGTCTTCAAGCTCGATTTCTTTCGCTACAGATACACCATCTTTAGTAATGGTAGGTGCGCCAAACGACTTGTCTAGAACAACGTTACGGCCTTTAGGACCAAGTGTAACTTTAACTGCGTTTGCTAGGGTGTTAACGCCTTTAAGCATTTTTGAGCGAGCGTCATCACCAAAACGTACTTCTTTAGCTGCCATGATTAATTCCTCTTAAATTCGATTATACGTAAATGTCTTATTCAACAATCGCTAGGATGTCGCTTTCGCTAAGGATCAGAACTTCTTCACCGTCTAGCTTTTCTGTTTTTACGCCATAACCGTCACTGAAAATTACGGTGTCGCCAACTTTAACGTCCAACGCTTTTACGTCGCCGTTCTCAAGAATACGACCATTACCTACAGCGATAACTTCGCCACGGGTAGATTTCTCAGCTGCAGAACCAGTAAGTACGATACCGCCGGCAGATTTGCTTTCTTGCTCTGCACGCTTAATGATTACGCGGTCGTGTAAAGGACGAATTGCCATTTTCAAGTCTCCTGAAAATTTCACTATTCAAGTTTAAGTGTTAAAAACTGTAGTTTTCGTACAGTCGATTGTTTATGACCAACCCGATAATCGAGTTGTTAAAATCTTGTCTGCGAAGTTAGATGGGGGAGTAACCTGACAATCTCAAGGGGCATAGAGGAAAAAAATCGAAAAAGATTAAAAAATGGCTTACAGGCGAGCAACATCAGTGGCTACTCCACATCGATTGGCCCAAAAATAGTTACTCTATTCGTTTATTTGGGTCGTTTTTAGTGGTGTCTGTGTATTCACCGTCAATCACGTCGCCATGGCTAGCATTCTCAAAGGGGTTACTTTGGTGCTGAAACGGGCTTTGCTGTTGCTGAAAACCAGTTTGCGACGTTACCACTCGCATTTTCATGTGTTTACTGACTTGCGCCGCTATAGCATGACGACTGCCGGGCAAAACTAATAAAAAGCCGAATACATCAGTGATAAACCCAGGTGTAACCAAAAGCACACCTGCTACTACAAGCATCAAACCCTGCACCAATTCACTACCGGGTAGCTCGTTGCGCTGCATTTTAGACTGCGCCGTTTGCAAAGTGCTGGTACCTTCCCGCTTGACCAAATACGCCCCTAAAAACGCAGTAAAGATAACAATAGCAATCGTATTCCACCCGCCGATAGCACCGCCGATATTCACTAACAGCGCAATTTCTAAGATAGGCAATACGGCAAACAGTAAAAATAAAATGGGCAAATCTAAGTACTCTTTATCTGACAACTCATAAATAATGTATGGGGTAAACGCTTAATTGCAAGTCGCTGTTACATACGTTTAGTAACAGAATGATACGATGGGTATTTTTAAATACCGCATAGTTTATGAAAGAATAGGGTAACAATATTGGTCTATTCGAATTGTTGTGCTCGTACTCTCATAACAATAACTAACTTTTTTGGGAACACACCATGACCCTATGTGTAGTGCTTTGTACCGCACCCGATGAACAAACGGCGCAAACAATTGCTAAGTCCCTTGTTGAAGCTCGTTTGGCAGCCTGTGTAAATATTGTTGCAAACGTACAGTCTGTGTATCGCTGGGAAAATGAAGTAACCACTGACAATGAGTATCAACTCGTTATCAAAACAACAAAGGAAAGAGAGAAGCTCGCCTTTAAAATGACCAGTGAAATCCATCCGTATACGGTACCTGAGTGGGTGGTCATAAAAGAAATTGGCGCTAGCGAAGAGTACATGCGATGGATCGAAAGCGAAGTGGATTTCGATCAGTAACTTTTATAAATATTCGGCAGTTATTATTAGTATGAAATCAGTATTGCTACGCGCCTTGTGCGCTTTGTGTTTAATCGCGGTAATACCGCTTACCCATGCTCAAGTTAGTGAGAGTTTTGACGATGTATTTTCAGATACGCCCACGTTTTTGAAAGTCGATCAGGCGTTTGTTTTTGATTTTTCCCAAGAAGGCGAACATCTAGAGATAAAGTTTGATATTGCCGAAGGTTACTACCTTTATAAAAAGCAATTTAAGTTCGCGACAAAAAATGCCGAGCTGGGTGAGCCAACCTACCCTGAAGCGCAGATTATTGAAGACGAATTCTTTGGCGAATCCGAGGTATTCTTTAATGAGGTAAATATCAATATCCCCATTATTTCATCGCTACAAGACGGCGTAGTAAAGGTTCGTTATCAAGGGTGTGCTGAAGCAGGTCTTTGCTACCCACCAACCACCCAAGTTGTCTACTTATCGAGTACACCTGCCGAGCAACCGAGCCAAGCTCAGAGTACGGCGAGTTCTCAACCGCCGATTTCTCAGCAAAATGAATTACTCGACCGCTTAGTAAACAATGAAAACTTAATGCTAACCCTGCTGGTGTTTTTTGCTCTGGGTGTGGGTTTGGCGTTTACCCCCTGCGTATTCCCCATGTATCCCATAGTGTCCGGTATTGTCATCGGACACGGTAAGTCTGTCAGCCTTGGCCATGCGTTTAAACTCACCTTCGTTTACGTACAAGGTATGGCAATTACCTACTCGCTACTTGGCTTGGTAGTAGCCTCTGCCGGTGTTCAGTTTCAGGTAGCACTTCAACACCCAATTATTTTGGGTATCTTTATCACTATTTTTGGTGCGTTAGCGCTGGCGATGTTTGGTGCTTACGAGATACAACTGCCATCTTCGTGGCAAGAGCGACTAACGCAACTAAGCAACAACCAGAAACAGGGCAGCTTGGTAGGTGTTTTTGTAATGGGTATATTGTCGGGCTTAATTGCCTCTCCCTGCACTACGGCTCCACTGACAGGCATTTTGCTGTTTATCGCCCAAACTGGCGACATGCTCGTTGGGTTTCTTTCGCTCTACCTGCTGAGCTTAGGCATGGGCTTGCCATTGATAGTATTTGGTATGACAGGTGGAAAACTGCTGCCCAAAGCAGGCGAATGGATGAACGTGGTTAAAGTTATCTTTGGATTCATGATGCTCGCCGTGGCGCTGATTTTCGTTGAGCGTCTGTGGGTAAGTGAATACACAGATTTACTATGGTCTTTGTTGGGTTTAGCTGGCTTTATCTACTTGCTTAAAAAGAACGCTGCCACCCAAAGTTCATTGGCTAAGTTTGTCCGCACCATGCTAGTTGTCACCGGGCTGGTTGGAAGTGCTTATTATGGTTACAGCACAATGAGCACTATCTCTACCACACATACCGCGAATAACGCGAACCACACTCAGTTCATGGTTGTAAAAAGTGCTGAAGATCTCGCACAAAAAGTCGCTGCGGCAAACGCGCAAGGTAAATCAGTCATGGTTGACCTTTATGCTGATTGGTGTGTTGCCTGTAAAGAGTTTGAAAAATACACCTTTACTGATCCTAAGGTTATCGAAGCGCTAAGTAACACCGTATGGATGCAAATTGACCTTACGGACAATACACCAGTGAACATTGAGTTCCAGCAACAGCTTGATGTACTTGGGCTTCCTACCATTTTATTCTTTGACACCCAAGGTAACGAGCTATCTCACGCTAGAGTGACTGGATTTATGAAAGGTGAAGACTTCGCCGCACACGTCAATAACATCCTTCAAAATTAGGTCATATCTTGTCATGATGTGAATACAGCAAAGGTTGTATTCACATCAAATTAACACTTAAATTTGCTTCAAACACCCAACCCCATTGGCCTGAGCACCAAAACTTTGCGCCGAAAACACCTGATTAGACCAGTATTTTGCTGCTAAATCTTGAACTCTTATTATAATCATTGTCCAAACTGACAACAGGCATAAAAAATCGTCTTTTTTTCGTGCAACTGACACGAAAGTTTGCTCAAATAACAATTTAAGTGAACGTTTAAAGAAGTTAGCAGCATTTTCATGAATATTTTGTTACTTAACGGCCCAAATTTAAATCGTTTAGGCCAACGCGAACCAGAAAAATACGGTACACAAACCTTAGACGACATTGTTAGCGACTTAACCGCGCAAGCAGCGTCATCTGATGTGGTACTGTCACACTTTCAGTCAAACGCCGAGTACGAACTCATTAACCGTATTCACCAAGCTGCGGACGATGTAGACGTCATTATTATAAACCCAGCCGCCTTTACACATACGAGTGTGGCGCTGCGAGATGCCCTGTTGAGTATTGATGTTCCTTTTATTGAAGTGCACTTATCTAACGTGCATGCCCGGGAACCTTTTAGACACCACTCTTATTTCTCAGATGTCGCTGCCGGCGTCATTGTTGGCCTAGGTGCGATAGGCTATTCATTGGCACTTACCGCTGCGATTAATCTTCCTAAATCGAACAAATAAACACAGAGACAGATCATGGATATTAGAAAAATCAAAAAACTCATCGAACTTGTTGAAGAATCAGGTATTGCTGAGCTTGAAATCACTGAAGGCGAAGAGTCTGTTCGTATTCATCGCGGCGCAACAGGTGCAGCGGCACCTGTAAACTATGTAGCAGCACCAGCAGCGCAACCTGTTGCTGCACCTGCTCCAGCAGCGGCTCCAGCAGTTGAAGCGCCAGCAGCACCGGCGGCACCAACAGGTCACGTGGTTAAGTCTCCCATGGTAGGTACTTTCTATCGTTCATCTTCGCCTACCGCTAAAGCATTCGTAGAAATTGGCCAATCAGTAAACGTTGGCGATACGCTTTGTATTGTTGAAGCAATGAAAATGATGAACCAGATTGAAGCTGACAAAGCAGGTGTTATCAAAGATATTCTTGTTCAAAACCAAGACGCGGTTGAATTTGACCAGCCAATGTTTGTTATCGAATAAGTTAGGTGCTGCATCATGCTAGATAAAGTACTTATTGCAAACCGCGGCGAGATTGCGCTGCGTATACTCAGGGCTTGTAAAGAGCTGGGTATAAAAACGGTGGCGGTACACTCTACTGCCGACAAAAACCTTAAGCACGTTTTGTTAGCCGACGAATCCATTTGTATCGGTAACGCCCCTGCAACGGAAAGCTACCTTAACATCCCTCGCATTATTGCGGCGGCTGAGGTAACTAACTCAATTGCGATTCACCCGGGTTACGGCTTTTTGGCGGAAAACGCTGACTTTGCTGAAGCTGTTGAAAAAAGCGGATTTATCTTCATTGGCCCAGATGCCGACACCATCAATTTGATGGGTGACAAAGTGTCAGCGATCAATGCAATGAAACAAGCCGGTGTACCATGTGTACCTGGTTCAGACGGCCCGCTAACTGACGATGAAGACAGAAACAAAGCGATTGCTAAACGTATCGGCTACCCAATTATTGTTAAAGCTGCCGGTGGTGGTGGTGGTCGTGGTATGCGTGTTGTACGTAGCGAAGACGAGCTCATTAATGCGATAGCAACAACGCAAGCAGAAGCGGGCGCAGCCTTTGGTAATGCTACGGTTTACATGGAAAAGTTCCTTGAAAATCCACGTCACGTAGAAATTCAAGTACTTGCCGATGGTCAGGGCAATGCTATCCACTTAGGCGAGCGTGACTGTTCAATGCAGCGTCGTCACCAAAAAGTGGTAGAAGAAGCGCCAGCGCCAGGTATTTCAGAACAGATGCGTACCAAAATTGGTGATCGCTGCCGTAAGGCCTGTATTGAAATTGGCTATCGCGGTGCTGGTACGTTTGAATTCTTGTATGAAAACGGTGAGTTCTACTTTATTGAAATGAACACCCGTATTCAGGTAGAGCACCCTGTGTCTGAAATGATCACTGGTGTCGACTTAATTAAAGAGCAGTTGCGTATTGCTGCTGGTCAGCCACTAGCTATCGACCAATCACAAATTCAAATTCGCGGCCACGCAATTGAATGCCGAATCAATGCGGAAGATCCAGACACTTTCATTCCAAGCCCAGGGCAAATCGATATGTTTCATGCCCCAGGTGGTATGGGAATTCGTTGGGAATCTCACATTTATTCAGGCTACACAGTACCGCCTTACTACGACTCAATGATTGGTAAGTTAATTACCTTTGGTGAAAGCCGCGATGAAGCGATTGCTCGTATGCGTCACGCACTAGACGAGCTAGTGGTAGAAGGCATCAAAACCAACGTGCCACTTCAACGCTCAATCATGGCAGACGAAAACTTCTTTGCTGGTGGAACTAACATCCACTATTTAGAGAAGAAGCTAGGCTTGGCATAGTTCCCGTTTTAACCTCTCAAAGGCTAAAACAATTAAATAAATACAAGAGGGAAGGTAAGGAACTTTTTACAGCCGTCTGAGGCATGGATGCCGAGGCCGAGCCCCCAGGGAGCGGTTTACGGCGGGCGGTAAGAAGTTATTTATCTTCCCTCGAATATTCTCCAGCTCGTGTGTTACTGGGTATCTTGAGTCGTGTTTTTAGCCACTAATCCTGAGCTCCATTTTTCACCGGCCTGATTCAGCAAATATTGTAGTTTTACAAAACCAGCGTCGAGCACTTTGGTTTTGTCGCCACTGCCTTTTAGTTCAAATTCCAGTTCTCGTTTTAAGTCTTTTAATGCGTAGTAGGTTGTGCGCTCGTGTATCCATAGTTCGTCGGCTTTTCGTATACCTTCAACTGAAGATAAAAAGCCAGCAATGGCGGTAATAGCAAGTATGGAGATATTAAAAATGGTGGAGTTTTCAGGGTAGTACAACGCCAAACCAGACAGAGTAGACAACACCGCGGTTAAACCGAATGCCCAGTAGCGAAAGTTTCGATGCATGTCCTTGTGCTTTTTCGAGTCTTTTTGAAAATCTTCAATTTTTTGATTGAGCTCTGTAAAGAGAAAATCTTGCTTGTCAGTTACATTGTCCATGTTGTCACTCCATTGCATTCGTTTTACCTCAGTATAACTAGCGACCAAAAAACCCCAACACTTTTAAGCGATTTGATATTCTATTTTTTAGATTAATACAATCATATTTTACGTTTTTTATAATTAAGGTGGAGCTTCTATAATTATCATGTGTTTGGCAGACATTGTCTGTTTTAAATGTGTATTCCCTTCATTGGAGTCCACCTCCAACCCTTTGCCGGTGTATATACACCGGCTTTTTTTATTCGATCCTCGCCTAAACTTATCCGTATAAAAACAAAAAAGGAGTTTTATCATTAATAACCCACATGCATGCCATTGTTTATTAGCCATGCTCCTCATTGTTACGAGCTTTTCTAGCAAGGCTTCCGTTATCAGTTTCAGCCACAAGCTAGACGCACAGGTGCGCATAGACGATCGATCAACAAGAGATGTGCGATCGCAATATCGCTTCAGATACTACCCGACGATTCACTTCGGCAATGACAATACATGGTCACTCAATAGTTTTGTGGTTACTGGCGACCGCTTCTCGTCCAGTCATAACGTTATAGACAGTGGCGAAACTAATCACCTGTATGTGAGAAGGCTCTTTGCGAGATATGAAAACCAAGAGGGTAAAGTAGAACTGGGGGTAATACCCACCTATAAAGGGCGAGTATCTTCATCTGGGCTATCGAGTTTTGGTTGGATTAAAGGTGTTCGTGGTGTTCGACAACTCGCTAGCGACACCGCAATCGAACTCGTGATAGGTCAACTCGATAACATTAATGCAAAGCACGCGTTGGAACTCCCCAGTAATATAGACTACGCCGAGCTAGAGTACTCAACAGGAATAGGTGAAGACCAAAGCTTTGAGGTTAGTCTTGAATACATGACCAGCAATAGTTATTTACGGGGAGAATATCGCTGGCGTGTGGCCGAACATAGAACATTATTTCTGGAAGCTATTCGGCAAAAAGACCAATCGTCGACCAAACTCGTGGCTGGTATGAGTGGTGAGATTTTTGTCGGGCAATACCCCATAGAGTATTTTGCCCATTATTCTTATGTGAGTGAAAAATTTGGATTGCGCGCTGAGCTAACCGAGGATTTTTTAGGGAAGGGGCATGGCGTATCCGCGGAGTTTTCAGGAAGCATATCTTCACTACATAGCATTGAATGGTTTGTTCGCTTCGATTCTGCCGATGGTGTAAGTCGTCTACTCACAGGTGTGAAAGCCCCCTTGGTGAAGTAGAAAAGGCGGAAATAAAAAAGGCCCATCAAATTGATGGGCCAAACAGCAAGAACGCGTACACACTTTCACAGTGCATAATAGATTACGCGGCGAGTTCTCATTAGGTTCACTGCCAATTATTACTTTTGTGTAATAAATACATCGGAAGAAAGCGTTTATCCTTACTTATTAGCCCCTTTCACTTTGTATTGAGAAGGGCAATAACCTCTGCCTACTTCGTCAGAACGAAGCTTAAGGTGCTTAGTTTTACGACCGGTCACTCTTGCTCGCCAGTTTTTAAACGCTTTTTCTTTTACTTTGGCTCGCATTAACCCAATGACTTCTTTTTCTGTCAAACCATACAAGCGCTCTATCGCTTCAAATGGCGTTCTGTCTTCCCACGCCATCTCGATCACTCGTGATTGATCTTCATCATTTAACATTCTAGTTTCTACCCTATTGTGTTTTAGAGTACTCACTACGAAAAAAACGAATTTTAGGTCACTGTGTCAAAAGCAATATTGAGTAGTTCAGCCGCAGCTCTGGCATCGGATAACGCTCGGTGATGCCGCTCCATGGTAATATCAAAATGCGCGGTTAAATTAGCTAAAGAGTAAGACGACAGCCCCGGTTTAGCCTTGCGCATTTCTCGCACAGTACACAATTTAGGGCGTCTAAAGGGTAGTTCGAGTCGCGCAAACTCCTGCTTAATAAACCCGTAGTCAAAATTCACGTTATGAGCAACAAACACAGCGTCTTGAGTGAATTTATCAATGTCATCAGCGATTTGTGAGAACACAGGTGCGTCAGCCACCATATCATTCGAAATACCGGTTAATCGTGTTATTGATGATGGAATAAATCGCTCGGGATTCACTAAACTCTCGTAAGTATCAATAACTTTACCCGCCACCAGCTTTACCATACCAATTTCAGTAATGCGATGATTGGTACTGTTACCGCCAGTGGTTTCAATATCAACAACAACGTAGGGTTGGTTAGGGTCTCGATACCATTCAACGGCAGTGATACCCACATCAAACCCCGCTTGTTGCATTCGCTGAATTGATACCAACTGATTGCGACGCAACTGATCGCCGGGCGCTTTAATTTCTTCAAAACGCAATCCGCCGTCTAGCACCATAATATCTGGGAAGCCGTCTTTAAGAGAGGCAAAGTCTCGCGCCATCATCCGAAGTAGCGTGATAATAGCGGGCAATTCACCATAGGTTATTAAGGCCTGTATAGGGTCAAGAATAGTGCTCGACCACATGAACATGCTATTCACCTTGCCATAATGGGCAGCGGCGGCTTTCCTCACGTGATTTGCCAGCGCCTCTTTGTCATTGAAATAGGTCAGTAGAGCTTCAATCTGATGTTCAAATTTATGGTAGAAGTTATTTTGCTTAATTGACATAGGCCGCCTGTCAAACTCAGTAACTAAAGCATCCTCTTCATATAATAAACGCCAAAAAGTAAGCCCAAACAAACTCAACCACAGGCGGTTTTCAGTGCGCCAGCTGGTTTTTCCCTGGCGCTCGTAGTGCGCCATCACACCACGCTCTACTTGCTGGTTGTTGCTCTCATCAATAAGCAAGGTATGTTGAGATGCGCGAAGCATATCGGTTAACGCACTGGTGCGCTTTTTATGATATTTACGCGCGTAAAAGTCCTCGGCAAAGGCTAAAAATGTATCTGAAGGCGGCTCGTCTATGTAGCCCTCCAATGCCTGTTTCACTTCATCGACGTTTCCGGCTTTGAAACTCTCTCGCACCCACTTTTCCCGTGCTTTATCGCTGGTTGCCATACCCAATATGTTTAATCCATGGGTAGGTTCCGCCTCAAGCAGTGTTGTACCCAAAGCAAAAAGAAAACTATCGCGAAATACGGTAGCAGCAACGTCTTCAGTGTTGGGGAATTCGCCCGTGGCAAGTGCAAGCAATTTATCGGAAGACAATGAACTGATTGAGGCTCGTTGGCTTGCATAAAACCACGCTAATTCGGCCTCTCGTAACGAGGAAAAACGCGCAACATCGTTCACTGCATCTTGCCGCGTGCGCATAACTCCCAGATCGCGCATGGAAAACTGATTTAAGCGCCCCCTGGTATGGCCAAAATGAAGAAACAACAAGTACTTTAATGGCTCTATAAATGCACAATGTAGATAATTGTGATCAGGCAATTCTTGAGGCCAACCCTGATGGGAAATCATCTCAAAGAATCTCGCCAATAATGCACTTTTAGATAACGACTTTACCCCTGAAACCACGCCCATACTTGCCAAAAACGAGAGGATCGCCTCTTTTGTCAACACACCTTCTAATGCCTCTTGGCTTGCATGGTGAATAGTATCGAACCAACCCGATGCAATGAGTTCATCGATTTGTTGTTGCGGCGCATTAATTTCATCGTAATTGAATTGGCTACGATCGATTACGGCGTATTTTCGATTAGCGGCTCTGGCAATAATGCATTGTTTGTCGGCATCTAATTGATGAAATTGTTCAATGAATGTTTTTGCATTCTCGGTAAGAAGTGGCGCGTTTTGTCCGTCGAAAAATGCTAAAAACTCATGGAAATGAGTTAGGTAATAGCGAGGAGGTAAGGTTTTTCTCATTATAAGGACCAGCGCCAACACAGAACAATAATACTAATTTACATGTATATATATACATGAATTAACAATAGATCAATCCGCCGTCGCGATTTCGACGTAATACCTTTATCTCGAAAACAGCAAGTTGTAACACCATGAGCCTAACCCTATCCATGAATTTTTCTTGCCCTTATTGCATGGCACCCAATGACGTTGAGGTAGATGAAGTGAATGACATTGACCAAGAGCAAACGGTGGACTGTCAGATTTGTTGCAGCCCAATCACACTAACAGTCACCACAAATTTCAACGGCGACATCGAACTAAGAGCAGAACAAGAGAATGGATAACCAAGCGAATTTTTTCGACCGTTCACGCATTGACCAAATGCCACAACGATTCAGAGCGAACTTTATCAATAGTCTCTCAGGTTTTAAGTCGGCTTCTTTGTTAGGCACATCTAACGGAATTACACCGAATTTAGCGGTCATCAGTTCAGTGGTTCACGTGGGTGCTAACCCGCCTTTACTGGGTATTGTTATGCGTCCGCACACTGTAAGGCGTGACTCCTTACAGAACATTAAAGATACTGGATGCTATACGCTTAATCACATTGGGGTAACCTTTACCGACAAGGCACACCAAACTTCAGCCAGATATGAAAAAGACGAGAGTGAATTTTATGCCACAGGGTTAACACCTTGGTATAGCGAAAGCTTTTCAGCGCCATATGTAGAAGAAAGTGCGTTAAAAATAGGGCTCACTGTGGCTGAGCACTTTACCTTATGCAACGAGACCGAATTCATTATTGGCGAGATCAAAGAAGTTTTCTTGTCATCAACAAACAAAGGTGTGCTACATAACGATGGATACTTGGATATTTCAGCACTAGGCACTGCATGTATTTCGGGATTGGATACGTATCATTCTACCCAGCATATTGCCAAGTACAGTTATGCGAAGCCAGACAGAGTTTTATCGAAAACAAAGTAATCAGCGCTAGATTAAAAAGTAATTTAATTTTTTTAATACAGATCAATGATACTTACGCTATTCTCAACGTATTATACATACAGAAAAACCTGCCCCCGGGCAGGTTTTTGCGTTTTAGCAAGCGAATAAAAAAGAATCATTCTTGTTAGCATCTTGGGAGTTTACAATGAAATCTGTGAATCGCCGTAACTTTTTGAAAATGTCAGGCGCAACACTTATTGGCTTAACATGTAGCAGTGTGGCACTGCGCAGTCAGGCACAAGAACTACTTCAAACAAGCGATCCAACGGCACAAGCCCTTAAATACGTACCTAAATCAGAGGTCGCTGGGTCTATGTGTAGCAACTGTATGTACATTCAAGGCAATGATGGTGATGAAAACCGCCCATGTGCCATATTCCCAGGGAAGCTTGTTGCCGCAGAAGGATGGTGTAGCGCTTGGGTTAAGCGCCCCGGCTAAATAAAAGCGTAGCAGGCAATTTGTTTTAGTCTTCTAATGCCTGAGTTGGCGACTTAACTTGCTCTCCAAATAAGTTCTCTAGGTAGTACTTATCAAGCAACATTTTATAACGTCCATCCTGCATGAACCTATGTAGGATGGCATTAAATGTTGAGCGCATCTGTGGGTCAGGAATTGCAGCACGATAACCGTTGAGTGCAAACAAATTATGAATTTTTGTTGGTTGTTGAATATTGTCGGGCAGTGTTGCGCTGATCCACTGGTAAATGTTGCGATCCATCACGGCAACATCAAACTTACCTCGTAACATAGTAATCACTTGAGTTCTTTGATCAGCAACCTCCGTATAATTCACGTGGTTTTGTGTCATACGCGCAAATTCTTCACCCAACACTTTAGATGCCGTTTGAAAGCCCACAACGCGATACTTTGAAAGGTCTGAAATACCGTTTATTTCAATCTGATTGTCGGCCAAGGTGACTGCTACGTTTTGAAACCTCACATACTCATTAGTAAGTATTGTTCTGTCTACGTTATGACGATAATTAAGCGTTAACGCCACGTCCATTTTTCCGCCAGCCACAGTGCGTTCAATTCTACCAAAGGGCAAATAGTTGGGTTTTAGCGTATAACCCATCTCGTTAAAAATAGCCCGGACTAGGTCGAGTTCAAAACCACTGTCTTGATCCATCAATACATAGGGCGGTTTGTGCCAACTCACAACAATTTCAAGCTCGTCACTCGCAGTAGAAAACGACGTTAAGTATGTTAAAAAGAAAACAACAAGGGTTTTCTTGAGCATATATGTTCCCTAGAAAGTGCGTTTCGCTTTTGAACCTCTACCTGTACAATATAGCTCAAATTACTTATCGGCAATATTCATGGCTTGGCTACAACTTAGAATAGATACTTCCCCTGAATTCGCAGACGCCATCGGCGAAATGTTACGCGCTAATGGCTCTCAAGCAGTAACCTATGTAGATGCGAAAGACACGCCTATGTATGAACCTAAGCCAGGTGAAACCATGCTATGGCCAGATACTCAAGTTGTGGGATTGTTTGAAGCAACGGTTGACATGCCTGCCATTGTAAAACGCTTAGAGAAATCTAAAATTCTAGGGCCAGGTTTTAAACACAAACTAGAACCTCTTGAAGACAAAGACTGGGAGCGAGAGTGGATGGACAATTTCCATCCTATGAAGTTTGGTGAACGACTGTGGATTTGCCCAAGCTGGCGCGACGTACCTGATCCAACTGCGGTAAACGTCATGCTAGACCCGGGATTGGCCTTTGGTACGGGAACACACCCCACAACCTCACTTTGCTTACAATGGTTAGACGGCATAGATATGGCAGGAAAAACCGTGGTCGATTTCGGCTGTGGCTCTGGCATCTTAGCACTCGCAGCGTTAAAGCTTGGTGCCAAAGAAGTCATTGGTATTGATATTGACCCCCAAGCCCTTCAAGCCACCCAAGAAAATGCGCGACGCAATAAGGTAGAGGACAGACTTAGCGTTTACTTACCAGAAGACCAACCCACATTAGAAGCAGACGTAGTTGTTGCGAACATTTTGTCAGGCCCACTACTGGAATTACAAAGTGTTATTGCGGGTTATTGTAAAGTGGGAGGAAAACTCGTGCTGTCAGGTATTCTTACCGAGCAAATTGAGAAGATAGAAATAGCCTACCAAACCAATTTTACGTTGGATAAAAGTGCCATTGAAGGCGAATGGGCACGGGTTTCGGGTATAAAACATCAGTAATCGGTGTTTTATACCTCACTTAAAGCCCTTTTAAACCGTGCTCCCTAAGCAAATTTGATTATTTTTTAAACCAAAATCACTCATAGACGTCTAATGTGACAGATTTTTTTCACTGTCAAGACTAAGAAGTGAAATTTTGTGCGATTTTTAGCCTTTTCAAGCAATATGAAAACACGTACACTTAGCGCCCCGTTTTAGCCGGGTGTATATTTTCTGTGCGATCTTAGTTTCGCCAGGTTAGTGAGATTTATTGAAACCCATGCAAATTGGACCTTACACACTAGAGAACAATTTGATGCTTGCCCCTATGGCAGGCATTACAGATCGTCCCTTTCGTCAATTGTGTAAGCGCATGGGCGCAGGTCTGGTGGTATCAGAGATGCTGTCGAGTAATCCCAAAGTGTGGAATACACCAAAATCGATGGCAAGGATGAATCACGAAGGCGAGGAAGGTCTTCGCTCAGTACAGATAGCTGGTGCAGATCCAGAGCTTATGGCGCAGGCAGCACAATTTAATGTTGATAATGGTGCGCAAATCATCGACATCAACATGGGTTGCCCAGCAAAAAAAGTAAATAAAAAGCTCGCTGGTTCAGCACTACTGCAATATCCAGACACTGTTGAATCAATCATCAAGGCTGTTGTTTCAGCCGTAGATGTTCCGGTAACGCTAAAAATACGCACCGGCTGGGACCCAGAAAATCGCAATGGGGTGGATATAGCCCGCATTGCAGAGGACAACGGCATACAGTCATTAGCAGTTCACGGTAGAACGCGAAGTTGTATGTTTAAAGGAACAGCCGAATACGACACCATACGTCGTATTAAGGCGGCAATCTCTATTCCAGTGATTGCCAACGGAGATATTACGTCTCCGGAAAAAGCACAAGAGGTGCTCAATTACACAGGTGCTGACGGTGTGATGATTGGTCGCGGTGCACAGGGTAATCCATGGATTTTTAAACAAATCCTTCATTATCTTGAAACCGGCGAAAAGTTATCTGCACCTCCAATGACGGAACAATATGACATTTTGCACGAGCATGTTGCTAACGTGCATGAGTTTTACGGCGACGTCACCGGTGTAAGAATTGCCCGCAAGCATGTGGGCTGGTATCTCGCGGAGCATGATACGGATCGTCAGTTTCGTAAATCGTTCAACGCTATAGAGAGCGCAGACGCGCAACTCGAAGCATTAAACGTTTATTTTCAATCGCTGCATGAGCGAGAAACACGACAGATTTCTCCCGCAGCATAGTGATGACTAACTTAAGAGCAAAAGACAGTATTATGTTCGATCAAAATGTGACTTCTCCTTTCACTACTACAGTTACAACGCCTTCACAGACTCAGGCTCAAAAGCCACTACGTGATTCAGTAAAGCAGGCGGTTAACAAGTACCTTAAGCAACTAGACAACGCCAACATCGACAACCTATACGAATTGGTTTTGGCAGAGGTTGAAGCGCCACTACTTGAAGAAGTCATGACTTATACCCGCGGAAACCAAACTCGCGCGGCAATAATGATGGGCATAAACCGTGGCACGCTTCGCAAAAAGCTTAAGCAATACGGCATGAACTAAGATTTCTGGGCTTTGCCCACCTCAAGAGCACCAACAGGTGCTCTTTTTGTTTCACACTCCAATACTGAAGCTAAACATTTATGCAAACACCAAAACCTATTCAACGTGCTCTTTTAAGTGTCTCAGACAAAACTGGTATCCTGGATTTTGCCACAGCGCTGCATAACGCTGGCGTGGAATTACTGTCGACAGGTGGTACCGCAAAGTTACTGAGCGAAGCTGGCCTACCAGTAATCGAAGTCTCTGACCACACAGGTCATCCAGAGATTATGGCAGGACGTGTTAAAACTCTTCACCCTAAAATTCACGGTGGTATTCTTGCACGTCGTGGTACCGATGAAGCGGTAATGGCAGAAAACAACATTGCGCCTATCGATTTGGTGGTAGTTAACCTTTACCCATTTGCCGCAACAGTAGCAAACGAAGACTGCACCCTTGAAGACGCCATTGAAAACATCGATATCGGTGGCCCTACTATGGTTCGTGCAGCAGCGAAGAATCACAAGGACGTTACCATAGTGGTAAACGCATCAGACTACGACACTGTACTTGCGGAAATGAATGCCAACGAAGGTTCATTGACGTACAAGACGCGTTTCGACCTTGCTATTAAGGCCTTTGAGCACACCGCAGAATACGACGGCATGATTGCCAACTATTTCGGTGCTCGCCTTGAAAGCGCAACATGTGAAACAGGTTGCTGTGACACTGCAAGTGAATTCCCTCGTACTTACAACGTACAAATGAGCAAAAAACAAGATTTGCGTTACGGTGAAAACAGCCACCAAAGCGCGGCGTTCTATGTTGAAAACAACATTCAAGAAGCCTCTGTTGCTACCGCTGAGCAACTGCAAGGGAAAGAATTGTCGTTCAACAACATTGCAGACACTGACGCAGCACTAGAATGTGTTAAAGAATTCGATCAGCCAGCCTGCGTTATTGTTAAGCACGCTAACCCTTGTGGTGTAGCTATCGGCGAAGACATTTTGTCTGCTTATGACCGCGCGTTCAAAACCGACCCAACCTCAGCGTTTGGTGGCATTATTGCGTTCAACCGCGAACTTGATGGTCCTACAGCTCAAGCTATTGTTGACCGTCAATTCGTTGAAGTTATTATTGCGCCAACCGTTAGCAAAGACGCTAAAACTATTGTTAGTGCTAAGAAAAACGTTCGCCTACTTGCCTGTGGTGATTGGGCAGGTCAACTTACCGACGGTTATGACTTCAAACGCGTTAATGGCGG
>JALUXV010000561.1 GCA_027013165.1 Alteromonadaceae bacterium | reverse complement strand
TCTAATAGTGACATAACACTTTGTAATTATGCGCTTATTTATCAACTAGGTTACTGAGTTTACCGTCTTAACGCCAGCTTTTTACTGCATAAAAAAGCCCCAATGACCGCAAAGTCATTGGGGCTTTTAAAAAAATATAATTACGCCATTTGTAATGAGAGTGATTGCAACTGAAGCCACTTTTCTTTTTGCAATGCGAGAGATTGCTTCAACTCTTTGTATTTATACATAACTTCTAAACTTTCGAGGTTACGTTTTAGCGAAGAATGCTTCATTCGCATTAAGCGCTTGCGCGCTGCGTAATATTCAGACATACGCTGTATGAGTAAATCGTATTCAGTCTGAATAGTCTGTAGTAGTTCATCTGCGTTGGGTAGCACCGAGGCTTTTTCACTAGCGCGTTGAAGCTGCATGGTAGCGCGCGCTTTTTCAATGCGCTCTTCTGGGCAACGACGCAAATTTTTTGTAAGGCCGACAAACGATAATCCAGCAATAAGCCATTTTGTAGGATCAAACTGATACCAACGAATACCGTTACGATAATCGTACTCAAAGATATGGTGGTAGTTGTGATACCCCTCACCAAAAGTGAAAAAGGCAAGAATTCCGTTGTCTCTAGCGGTATTGTTGTCGGTATAGGGCTGATTACCCCAAAAGTGTGCTAGCGAGTTAATAAAGAAGGTTACGTGATGAACAAGCACTAGGCGTAATACACCGGCAACAAGAATCATCCCAAGAATATCGCCGTTTAACCAACCCAAAAAGCCAGTGATACCGAAGTTTGCAACCAGCATGATCAGTAAGTAATGATTGTGTTGCCACATGACAACTTTATCTTTTTGCAAATCTTTGCAGTTGCTATAGTCGCTGTAGCGTTTAGCTTGATACTCTCTTAGCATCCAACCAATATGTGCGAACCATAGTCCTTTCTTGGCAGAGTAAGGATCTTTATCGTTGTCGTCTACGTGACGATGGTGAATGCGGTGGTCTGAAGACCAATGCAGAATACTATTTTGCACTGCCATTGCTCCGCCAATAGCGAGAACAACTCTAACTACCACATTGGCGTCATAAGTTTTGTGAGACCACAAACGGTGATAACCCGCAGTAATCGACATACCAGTAAAATAGAAAAGAAAGATAGCTACACCAATTTCAGTCCAGTCTATACCAAAATTAGCTGCCCAAATGGGGACGCCGATAAACGCAATGGCGGCGGTGACAATAAATACCAGCACATTGGTCATTATTAACGGTGGTTTTTTCATAATATACAACTCAGCTTACAAGTGTGCGCTAATTTAGCGTTTTCTTTGTTTGCAGGCAAGCGCCAGTGACTGAATCTTGCCGCACAACTGTAAACTATAATTATAGTATTCTTATTATGTATCGGTGAAAAACAGTCTGGTTTTATGCCTTAATGCTTGTATAGAAAGGTAATAATCTTGTTTATAGCCCTTACCTTTGGTTACCATTGGATCGAACAAAAACCATTTGAGCTTCGACGGCCCACGTGGCACTAAAATTACCTAGGCAGCATTGTGAACAGGCAAGAACAAAAACTTAAAACACGACAAAATATAATTCACGCCGCGTTCTCTCTATTGGATGAGAACCGCAGTTTGTCGGCAATCAGCCTCAGGGAAGTTGCGAGGGAAGCTGGTATAGCCCCAACTTCTTTTTATCGTCACTTTAAAGATATGGACGAACTGGGTTTAACTTTAGTTGATGAGGCCGGGTTGGCGTTGCGTCAGTTAATGCGGCAAGCGAGACGTCGAATTGAGTCGGGGGGCGGTGTTATAGATACTTCTGTTGACACCTTTATGGAATTTATCTCAGGTAATAAGAATGTATTCCGATTGTTGCTACGTGAACACACTGGAACGTCTGCGGCCTATCGCTTGGCAGTACACCGTGAAATTCAGCACTTTATTGATGAGTTAACCGATTACATTCTTGAGCAGCAGGATATGGACCACAAGTCAGCTGAATTTCAGGCTGACGCTATGGTGAGGTTAGTGTTTAGTTCTGGAGCTGAGGCGCTAGAGTCAGACCCAAAACAGCGCAAGCACATTGGTGACAAAGTAAAAGCCCAATTGCGTTTTGTGCAACTGGGCGCTCGCGCTCTTTTTAAACATAAATCCTAAACGTTTTTACTTGCGAGTAAGTAGCACACCAGCTTCAATGTGGTGGGTGAATGGGAATTGATCGAACAATGCCCCTTCTTTAACATCATGGGTTTCACACAGTAGTTCAAGGTTTTCAACTAAGGTATCTGGGTTGCACGATATATAAATTATATTGTCGTATGCCTGAATCATTCGAAGAGAATCTTCATCAAGCCCTGCACGAGGCGGGTCTACCAATACAGTAGTGAAATTGTAGGCAGTAAGGTCTATCCCTTGAAGTCGACTGAACTCTCGCTCGCCCTTCATTGCTTCAGTGAACTCTTCTGCCGACAACCTGACAATCTTCACATTATCTAGTTTGTTTGCTTCTATATTGTATTGCGCAGCTGCTACAGAAGGCTTTGCTATCTCAGTCCCTATAACATTGTTGAAATGCAACGCTAGTGGCATAGAGAAATTTCCCGCGCCACAATACATTTCTAATAAATCACCGGTAAGAGATGATGAACATGAAAGCGCCCATTCTATCATCTTGCAATTGACCTCGGCGTTGGGCTGAGTAAAGCTATTTTCTATGTGTTTAAACTCAAATTCGCGACCGTTTATAGGAAGCTTCTCTATAATGTAGTCGTGATCTAAAGTGATCTTCTGTTTACGCGCGCGGCCAATAATGTTCACCGAGGTAAAGTGAGAACTTAGTGATTCCTTTAATTGGCGTGCTTCCTGTTCCCAACTGGTATCCAGTTGTTTGTGATAAAGTAAACTAATCACCAGTTCCCCAGATAAGCCTGACAAGTAGTCAACTTGGAATAGTTTTTTCCTCAGAGTTTCATTGCCCCTTACTATGCCCATCAATTCGCTCATCGCTGTGTTGATAGTCTCGCAAGCTGGTGGAAATGAATCGACTCGATACTTCTCTTTAGTTTGTTGATTAAACATGATGTGATAAAGATCATCCCCGTCATGCCATACCCTAAATTCAGCACGCATCCGATAGTGCTCTGCCTTTGATGCGAATACATTGATGGACGAGCTATAATAAGGAGATAGTAAATCGGTAAGCCTTGTGACTTTTTCATCAAGTTGTTCTTGATAAGTGATAGGTGTTACATCAGACATAGCTTTCTCCAATAGACCGATAGGGACTTCTTAACAATGCAAGGCTGCGAATTGTAGTGCCTTAAATTTTATGTGCAATCCGAATACATCATTCAAAACATTTTAATCGTATTAATATTAAACAATCTGATTACATTGCCGATAACGTAGTTGAGGATAGTGAGGATTAAATTATGAATGTAGGCCAAATCAAGGCCTCCATGGGTGATCAAAAGGCAGAAGCGTCAGCGCCGAAGGATCCCAACGAGGCAATCAAAAAGCAGTTGCAGCAAGAGGGGTTAAAGCAAGCGGTAGAATTTGCACAAAAGCAAAGTTCTTCAGTTACTGTTTCAAGTACTCAAACCGTTATCGGGCTAAAAGTCTACAGCACAAATATGAATCAAAATGTGGTTGTAGACGGAAAGCGTGCCCCCGAAGACAAAGCAACACTTGAAGAAAAGAACGCATCTTTGTTTGATTTTGAAGAGGTGGCAAAAAACGTGATGCGATTTGTCGGTGGCGTTATTCAGTCGGCGGCTGATAGTGGTGCCGATGATGACAAGCTCAATTCATTGTTCAGTCAGGCAAGAGACGGCGTAAGTCGCGGAATTGCGATGGCGGAGAAAGATCTCGCCGGAATGATGAATGACGAAATATCACAAGGTATTGCTAGTAGTAGAGATTTAATCGAAGAGCGATTAAGCTCACTAGAAAATCGAATTTTCAATCCGCTCTCAGCAGTAAGTGAGTCTGCATCAACCTCGGTAAATGCGTCGGATGAAAAAAGTGGTGGTTTACTAGTAAGAACTAAAGACGGAGATGAGGTAACTATTACCTTTGAAAATGTTCAACAACTTTCTGTAGGAACGCAGTCTACCCAGTCGATTAGTCAATCAGAACAGGATGGAGAGACAACGTCCTCATTAACACAAGAGTCATCGGCTTATTTCCAGATGTATGAACGAAGCGGTATTAGCTTTTCTGTACAAGGAGAGTTAGATGAAGACGAATTGAATGCCATTGCCGATCTCGTAGGTAATACCAAAGATCTTGCCGATACATTTTTTAGTGGTGATTTGGACAAAGCATTTGATCAAGCATTGAACTTAGGGTTTGACGACACTGAACTAGTTGGCTATGCACTACAGCTAAATAGAACAACATCTGCTGAAGTTGTGAAAACCTATGAGAACATACAGCATTATAGTGACGACAATGCTGATCAGAATAAGTACGGGAATATAGTAAGCCCAATTTCTCAATATCTGGATAAAATGTTAGCGACATTTGATCAAGCGGAAATGGTCTTAGCGTCTGGTGAAGACTATAACAATATGATCGCTGATCTGCTTGCGGAGATGAAAGACGTTCAAGTTCCAGATTTGGTGAGTGCGATTAATCGTTTTCATACTTTTAATCAAAAGCTTTTAGATGGAATGCCAAGCCAGCAAGATAATGCATAAATAGCATCAATAAACAAAAAGGGCTCTCATAGCTAATGAGAGCCCTTCTATATTACTAATGTTTAGGTAGAGGTTACTCAACCTCTACTTTATCTTTTGCTGGGCGGACTTTAAGCGTTCGTTCTTGAAAAATAGAATCGTTGGTTTTAGAAATTACGCCATCTACATCATCGGTGAATACTTCGATGAATCCATAGCCTTTTCGTTTACCGGTTTTACGGTCTTTCATTAATCGAACAGACTTCACAGAAATGTAATCACTAAAATATTCCTTAACGGCGGTTTCATTTGCACGATAAGGAAGGTTACCAACATATAGGGTTTCTACATTACTTTCGTCGACGTCAACTGAACCAGAAGATGCTTTACCAAAAAGCGAAGCGATGAGTGGAGTTACTATACCGCTAATTAATAGAGACAAAGCAACGGTGAGTGGAATATGTTGGGCGAACAAACTCGCAGAAGAAGAAACTACGTACCCAACAATTGCAAAGACTACACTAATAATAGTGCATTGAATCAAGCCTACTTTCATATACCTACCTTTCTATTGTTTTATTATCATAATGAAGGCTGTTCATAGTTTACTCATTTGTAACAAAATGAACAATATAATGTGAAAAAACTAATCTAAAGACGAAAGCTACCTACAGAAATGATGCAAAAATAACCGCTTAGGATCGGTTTTCTACTAAAACCTAATAAAGTTACAAATAAGTGTTGATCTTTATTCCTCAGTACGTACAATGCGCCCACGTTTTGAGAGGGCTACAGGCCAACTTAGAATGGCGCAAAAAATGACAGTTTTTTGACTAAATAAAAAGTAAAAAACACTGTTGACATCAAAGTTTAACGATGTAAAATGCGCACCTCGCTTCAACGAGTTACTTTAAACCAGTTCGAAGCGATGTTGAGTGAAAAGCTTCTCCGAAAACAAATTTGAAGAAAAGCTTGACGCTGAAAACAA
>JALUXV010000560.1 GCA_027013165.1 Alteromonadaceae bacterium | reverse complement strand
GTTCAGAGAGCAACATACCATTACCGAAAACGTCACCTGCCATATCGCCCACGGCGGCACAGGTGAATTCAGTGGTTTGGCAATCAATGCCAATTTCGCGGAAGTGACGTTTAACCGATTCCCAAGCACCACGAGCAGTAATACCCATTTTTTTGTGGTCGTAACCAATACTACCGCCTGAAGCAAATGCATCACCTAGCCAAAAACCAAACTCTTCAGATATACCATTAGCAATATCAGAAAAAGTTGCCGTGCCTTTATCGGCCGCAACTACTAAATAAGGGTCGTCTTCGTCTAAACGAACAACATCTTTAGGTGGCACAATTTCGCCATTAACAATGTTATCTGTGATATCAAGCAAACTTCGGATAAATGTGCGGTAACAAGCTTGCCCTTCTGCTTGAAAAGCTTCTCGGCCTCCAGTGGTGGGGAGCTTTTTACAAACAAATCCACCTTTCGCACCCACAGGCACAATCACCGTATTTTTTACTTGTTGTGCTTTTACCAGCCCCAATATTTCTGTACGGAAATCTTCTTGGCGATCGGACCAGCGAAGACCACCACGGGCGACTTTTCCGCCACGCAAGTGAACACCTTCTACTCTTGGGCTGTAAACAAAAACTTCGAATTTTGGCAGTGGCAGCGGCATATCTGGAATGAGTTCAGGCATCATTTTGAACGACACATAACTCTTCTCATTGCCCTCATCATCAGCTTGATAGAAGTTAGTACGCAGGGTTGCACACATCATATCCAAGTAGCGACGAATGATTCTGTCATCATCTAAGTTACTAACGTTGTCTAACTGTGCTTTTATTTGTTCGTGGATAGTCTCTTCTTTCTTGCTACTGCGTTTAATCGACGGATTAAAACGCTGATCAAAGAATGACACCAACAAACAGGCAATATCAGGATAATTCGCTAAGGTATTAGCAATGTAGTCGCGGCTGAATGAACTACCGGTTTGACGCATATATTTTGCGTATGCACGTAAGATAGTAACTTTACGGCCGGTTAAGTTTGCCCCCAAAATTAGTCGGTTAAACGCGTCGTCTTCCAAGGCGTTACACCAAACTTTAGCGAAAGCATCTTGGAACAAGACTTGTGCGTTTTCCATATCGAAATGTTGGCCACTTTTATGCAACATTGTGAAGTCCATTACCCAATTGCACGAACCTTCGCTGCATCTAACCTTGTACGGGCTTTCATCAATTACTCGCAAGCCAAAATTTTCTAACATAGGAAGCACATCAGAAAGGTGTATAGGTTCAGCGCGATGGAACAGCTTTAGTTTCACAATTTCACTGTCAGCTTGCTCTTCTTGTGGGCGGTAGAACAGCATGTCGAGGGTATTTTGGTCGTTTAAGCGTTCGAGTTTCTCGATATCTACTAATGCCGCACTAGGTAAGTTGTGCTCCATATAACTACGAGAGAAGCCATTGTCATACTTACGTTCAAGTGCTTTACCTGCGGCTTCGCCATAGGCCTGTGAAATTGCTGCGGCTAACCTATCATTCCACGTTTTTGTTAGCTCAATAATATTCTTCTCTATTTCCTTCACATCAAATTCCGCATTATTGTCTTCTACTCGGGCAATATAGTGGGTACGTGCATACACAGATTCAGAGAAGAAGGTGGTAAACTCAACTTCTTCAGTTGCCCCCAAGGACGCACGTAAAAGCGCTTGTGTATCTTTACGCAACTGTGTGTTGTAACGCTCTCTGGGCACAAACACCATACAAGAAAAGAACCGACCAAAAACGTCTTTTCTGATAAACAAGCGGGAGATACCGCGCTCTTGCATCTGAAAAATACCCATGACAATTTGCGCTAGTTCAGGTGCTGGGGTTTGCAGCAGTTCGTCTCTTGGATAGGTTTCCACAATATTGACGAATGCTTTGAAGGCATGGCTACCTGATTCAAAGCCTGAAAGCGCACAGATTTGATCAATCTTCTCTTTCAAAATGGGTAACTGCGTCACGCTTTGATTGTAAAACGCTGCCGAATACAAGCCCAAGAATCTGTGCTCGCCTACAACAGCGCCTTCTTTATTGAACACCTTAACTCCAACATAATCCATATATGCCGGACGGTGAACACGTGCTCTACTGTTTGTTTTGGTAAGAATGACTGGCGTACTGCTCAGTGCTTCGTTGCGCGCCGTAGCCGGAAGGTTAGACAGTAATCGTACTCTATCGTTAATAGAGTTTTTCATTAATCCCAAACTTGTTTCATTGTTAGGCACCCAGCGATGGTCGCCTTCAATGGCATTTACGTCGTAGTAACGATATCCCATTAGCGTAAAGTTATGGTCAGCTAACCACGCAAGAAAGTTATTGGTGCGTTTTACTTCATCTTTTGAAACGGGCCAATGATATGAACCACTGTCTTTGGTAACTTGTTTAAGCACCGTTGACATATCTTGCCAATCATTGACGGCAAGAGTAACTTCATCGACCACTGAGCGTAACTCTTCAGTCAGTAGGTCAATATCTTTCTTACTACTTTGATGGTCTACTTCAATGAAAATTACTGTTTCACGACCCGCATCTTTCAATGGTTTGTTAGGTTCTGAAAACGCATTTACCTGATTTTGCTTTGTTCGCTGAATACCAATGGGGCTATGTAAAAACAAATGAGCAGTAATGTTCAAACGGTTGAGCGACATACGCACTGAATCAACCAAAAACGGCATATCGGCGACAATAATTTCAACAATGGTATGACTTGAGTGCCAACCATGTTTAGCGATTTCCGGGTTAAATACACGGATATAGGGCGATCTGCTATCAAAACTAGACAGTGCGTTCCATAAACTTAAGGTTGCACCATATAAGTCACTGTCGTTACGATTTTCTAAATCGTCATTAGAGATGTTTTTATAAAGGAGTTGGCCAAACTGATGTACGAGAGATTTTTGTTTGGCATCTACTTTTTTATCGATAAGAGCAAATACATTATCAAGCAATACGGAGTGTCGTTGCGAGGTGACTGTCATTCTTTAACCTTCTAATTATCGTAAGTGCTTAGCTACAAGGCCATTTTCGCTAAAAAAAAGAGGTATTTAAACCCCTTTTTTAACCTTATATTAACAGCATAGATAACTATGCAGAAAACACCTATAAAAAAGGGCCTATCGGCCCTTTTTTATGATAATCCATGCAAAAATAATTTATGCATCGCGGTCAGAACTGTTCCACCACAGAATTCTTGCAAGTGCAGGTAATACAATGATTGCACCTAACATATTCACAACAAACATAAAGGTAAGCAGTATACCCATGTCCATTTGGAACTTGAGTGATGAGAATACCCAAGTGCTTACACCTATGGCTAGGGTAATGCCGGTAAATAGCACTGCGCTACCACGTTCTTTAAGCGCTGCTAAGTACGCTTGTTGTACAGTGGCACCTTGTTTTAGCATGCTACTCTTAGTGGACAAGATATAAATACCGTAATCAACACCTATACCTACGCCTAATGCAATAACAGGAAGCGTGGATACCGTTAGGCCAATTTGTAGATATGTCATTAGCGCTTGTGCTAATACCGACACTACATATAACGGTATTACAACAACTAAAGTTGCGCGCACAGAACGGAAGCTAATTAGGCACAGCGCTATAACCGCGCCAAACACATAAATCATCATTGGTGTTTGTGCAGCTTCAACAGCTTCGTTTGTTGCTGCCATTACACCAACTGGGCCAGATGCCAAGCTAAACTTCATATCATCAGTTTGATATTCATCGCGGAATGCTTTAACCGCATCAACCACACGAGTAATGGTTTCCGCTTTATGATCTTCCATGAACAAGATAACTGGCATTACTGAGCAATCACCGTTAAGTAAACCAGAAGAGGTTGGTACTCTTGAAATCGCCTGAACTAGCGTTTGTTGGTTCCGAGGCAATACTTGCCACTTAACATTACCCTCGTTGTAGCCAGCATTGACTATCTTTGCAACTGACGCTAACGATACTGCCGATTGAACACCATCCACATTTTCCATTTTCCATTGAAAATCATCAATCGCTTGCATCACCCCGTGAGACGTACACGCCTCTGGTGTGGTTTCAACAAGAATCGAGATGTAATCTACGGTCACTTCATAACGGTCGGTGATTAAGAAGGTATCTTGATTGTACCTTGCAGTTTCATGAAGTGATGGCGCACCGGCATGTAAATCACCAATTTTCATTTTTTGTGATTGAACATGACCAAATACAAATAACGCCGCCGTAATGGCTAGAATCACGATAGCGGGCTTTTTGCGAGAACACGCAGCAATTAAAGACCAAAAACGTGATTGAGACTGTTCTTTTCCAGAGAACTCCCCCAATGCCTTTTTATTTAAGCGCAGGAAACTCATTAGTACAGGCAAGAGTAACAAGTTAGTTAAGATAATAACCGCCACACCCATACTTGCCGTAATTGCTAATTCTCGAATAATACCAATATCGATAACAAGTAAAGTCATAAAACCTACAGTGTCTGACAACAGCGCAATGCCTCCAGGCACAAGCAGGTTTCTAAATGCAGTCATCGAGGCTTGTTTGGCATCAACTCCCTGAGCAACTTGTTTCTCAACGGCATTTATCATTTGCACGCCGTGACTCACACCAATGGCAAAAACTAGGAATGGAACAAGAATAGACATTGGGTCCATTCCAAATCCAATTGATGTTAGTAGCCCAAGCTGCCAAATTACTGCGATAACTGAGCACAATAACGGTAGCACTGTAAGCATCACGCTTCGCGAGAAGAAGTAAACCATCACAGCGGTAATGGCTATTGCAATGGCAAAAAAGAGAAGAACGTCTTTTGCACCATCAGCCACGTCACCAATCATTTTGGCAAAGCCTATGATGTGAATTGACGTATGTTCGTTCTCATACTGACCGCGAAGTTGATTCTCCAATTCTGCCGCTAAGGCTAGTGTATCAAGCGGCTCGCCAGATTGAGGATCTATATCAAGAAGCTGTGCAGTTACCATAGCGCAACTATAGTCGCTAGCGACTTGACGACCAACAATGTTGGCTTTTTCGATATTTGCCGCAACTAGCGCTAAGGCCTCTGGTCGTGATGAATCAAAATCCGCTGGGATCACTGGCCCGCCAGCAAACCCACCTTCTACTATTTCCGTAAAGCGAGTAGACGGTGAGAACAAAGAGACCACTAAAGAGCGATTTACACCGTTAATGAAGAAAAGTTGGTCGTGTACACCTTTTAAAGTGTCGAAGAAGTTTTGATTAAATATATCGCCGTTTCGGTCACATACTGAAACGAGAATATTATTAGCGCCACCAAAATCTTGCCTATGTTCTATATAGGTTTTCATATATTCGTGGTTTAACGGGATATTCTTTTCAAAGCCCGCATCTAGGCGCATTTGCGATGCTTGAAATCCAAGCCACACCGTAATAAGAGCGAATATAAGGACAACAAGCTTCCTATTCGCAAAAACAAGTCTTTCTATAAACTGGGTCATAAATGTAACGCTACCCTACTATAAATCTAATAACTTAATACCGTTAGACGATACCGCAATCACTTTGTCATTGAACGACACGGCATTAAGTAACGCGGCTTTGTCTTCAACTTGTATTACAGATACGTTTTCAGGTTTTTCACATGTTGCAGGATTGGCGTACGGATCTGGGTACGACGTA